>CAKZLT010000572.1 GCA_937127195.1 uncultured Saprospiraceae bacterium | reverse complement strand
ACTTTAAAGTCAGATAAATGTGCATACATTGTTTTATAATTTTCATCATGCTTGATGACAATATGCTTGCCGTAGCCTTTTTTGTTACTCAGTACTTTTTCGATAGTTCCTCCTGCGGTTGCTAGAACCTCTGTTCCCATTTTTACCTTAAAATCTATTCCTTTGTGCAGCTTTTTTTTCTTGGTAATAGGATGAAGTCTCAAACCAAAATGGCTAACAATAGACTTTTGACCTTCAGCTATCGGCAGAATAGAAGGCGGTTCTAGCTTTGATAATTCATTAACGGCATTTGCTCCGAATACGAGTGTGACCAATAAAATAAAGGTCATCATTGCGATTTTTTTCATAGAAAGTGATTTAGATATTGAAATAATTAACGTCTCCTCTTGGATTTTCTCAAAATTCTTTGTTTCAAATCCTTGTAATGCTTTCTCAAAAGCGACTTCAAAAGTTATAGAACTATCCCACATAGTTTCTTCTATCATGCAGCAAATATGGTCTAGCAGTTCCTCTTGTAATGGTTGATAAGTCAATCCATTAGTCTTTAAATGTTCATGAATGCTATCTATTTGAGCATCAGTTAGTGCTTTCATAGGTCATTCATTTTTGGTTCAAGATTTAGAATAATTTTCATGGTTTCCATAAAGTTGGAAAACTCAGTGACCTTATTAGTAGCAGTATCTGCTCCCGTTACAGTCAAAGAATAATATTTCCGAACCCGTTTTCCGATATAAACTTTTTCGGTAGAAAGTAGTCCTGTCGCCTCCAATTTGTGCAATGCAGGATAAAGCGCACCTTCCGTTAGGTTAATTTTCCCGTCAGAAAGGTCTTTTACCTTTTGAGTAATTTCGTAGCCGTACATTCTGTCATTCTCTGCTAATAGCTTGAGAATTATCGTTTGTAGTGTTCCTTTTAATAGTTCTTTTGAATACATAATTCAAAGATACATAAAACTCTTAGGTGTTATAGTTTTTTAAAAAAATTTAACACCTTTTAACAAAAAATAATTAGACCACTATTTTCTTATACTTCTACAAAACTGAATTCCTCTACTAAATGGTAGTAAAGAACTTTCGCTTAATTCCTTGTTCTTTTTTAAAAAAATAAAACCATTCAAATCGCCTTTAAAAGCATTTTTTATAAAAAAAAACAAGAAAAATGCACTTTTTACTTTTTGTTAAAAAAAAATCAATGAAAGCTATATATTTGCACCTCATAATATTAGACTTTATAATTCTTTCGAGAATTTCAATAATAAAATCATATTAGAAATGGTAAAAGATACTGCAATTCAGAACTTAGTCCAAGAAGAGTTACATCGTCAGCAAGAAGGAATTGAGCTGATTGCTTCTGAAAACTTTACTTCTCAGCAAGTAATTGACACAATGGGAACTTGCTTAACCAACAAATACGCGGAGGGTTACCCTGGAAAACGTTATTATGGTGGTTGTGAAGTAGTTGATAAAGTTGAGCAATTGGCGATTGACAGAGTTAAGGAGTTGTTCGGAGCAGCATACGCTAACGTTCAACCACACTCTGGCGCACAAGCAAATGCCGCGGTATTTTTGGCAGTTTTACAGCCAGGAGATGATATTTTAGGCTTTGACTTATCTCATGGCGGTCATTTATCTCATGGTTCTCCTGTCAACTTTTCAGGTAAAGTTTATAAGCCATACTTCTATGGTGTCGAAGAGGCAACTGGTCAAATTGACATGGATAAAGTGGAAGCAAAAGCACTTGAAGTTAAACCTAAATTGATTGTTTGTGGAGCTTCGGCTTATTCTCGTGAATGGGATTACGTTCGTTTTAGAGCAATTGCAGACAAAGTTGGAGCTTTATTATTAGCTGATATTGCACATCCTGCTGGTTTGATTGCTGCTGGTTTACTAAAAAACCCACTTCCTCACTGTCATATTGTAACTACAACTACACACAAAACACTTCGTGGACCACGCGGTGGTTTGATTATGATGGGTAAAAACTTTGACAATCCTTGGGGTAGAAAAACTAGAAAAGGCAATACTATCAAAATGAGTGCTATCTTAAATAGTGGTGTTTTCCCAGGTATGCAAGGTGGTCCTTTGGAACACGTTATTGCTGCTAAAGCGGTTGCTTTTTATGAAGCATTACAACCTGAATTCAAAGCTTATGGTGTTCAAGTTATCAAAAATGCACAAGCAATGGCAGATGCATTTGTTGAAAAAGGTTACAAAATTATTTCTGGAGGTACTGATAATCACTTGATGTTAATTGATTTACGTTCTAAAGATGTAACTGGTAAAGTTGCTGAACAAGCATTGGTTAAAGCTGATATTACTGTTAATAAGAACATGGTTCCTTTTGACACACGTTCTCCTTTTGTTACTTCTGGTATTCGTATCGGAACAGCAGCGATTACAACTCGCGGGATGAAAGAAGCAGACTGTGTAAAGGTTGTAGAATGGATTGACCAAATTCTTGGTGATCCAGAAAATGAAGCATTAATTGCACAAGTAAAAGGTGAAGTGAATACTTACATGAAGCAATTTCCTTTGTATGAAGTAGCTTAATTAAGTGATTCTTTAAGTTCTTTTGTAAAAAAATAGAAGAAGCTATTTGTCTTATGGATGAATAGCTTCTTTTTTTACTAGTGGTTTAAATCATAAATAATTCAGAAAAAAGAGCGTTCTTTGAGATAAAAATTACCATGGGCAGAAAACTCTCTATTCCAGAGCCATTATTAATGACGAAAATACAGCATGAAGTTCTCCTTCATATATCAACTCGTCCTACGACAACCTTAAAATTGTCAGGTCGAGCACGTATTTTACTATTAGGATATGAAGCTACCCCTTATTCAGTGATTAGCAAAGAATTAGGGATAGATGTGAATACCGTTAAATCTTGGCAAAATCGTTGGATTGAGTTTCAGCCTATTCTATCAGCAATAACCACTAGATCTGATCTAATCGAAGGGATTACTCTGTTTTTCAAAGACTTAGCTCGTTCAGGTAAGCCTAAAAAATTTAGTGATTCAGAAGAAAAACAAATTATAGCTTTAGCTTGTGACCGACCTGATAATCATGGTGTAGAAATGACAAATTGGTCACATCAAATGTTAGCGTCAATAGCTCAATCAGAAGGTATAGTAGAAAGCATATCGCCAGCGCAAGTTGGGCGAATTTTAAAAAATAAACCCTTTGCAACCCCATAAAAGTGAGTATTGGCTTTTTCCTAAAATTGATAATTGGGATACTTTTTGTGACCGTGTCAATTTGGTATCTGATTTTATCGAAACCGCAATAGAAAATAAAGACCCCAATATACATGTAATTAGTGTAGATGAAAAAACGGGTATCCAAGCTATTGAACGCCACCAAAGTAAAGCACCAGTAAATAAAGGTGGTCATACGCGACGCGAATATGAGTACGAACGCCATGGAACAACGACTTTAATTGCAGGAGTAAATGTAAGCAACGGAGCAATAATAAATGCGCATATTCAGCCAACACGTAATGAACAGGATTTTGGTAATTTTATTAAAGAAACTGTGTCAATGCTACCTGAAATGGATAAAATTGTCTTTTTGGCTGACCAATTAAATACGCATCTTTCTGAAACATTAGTGCGATTTATCGCCGAAGAAGCTGGATATACACGAGAAAATTTAGGTACAAAAGGAGAAATTGGTATTTTAAAGAATATAGATACTCGTAGAGAGTTTTTAGAGTGTGAACATCATCGGGTACGACTCATTTATACTCCAAAGCATTGCTCTTGGTTAAATCCAATTGAGAACTGGTTCGCTAAACTACAGCGGCACGTTATCAAAAATGGTAATTTTTTATCTATCAAAGAACTTATCGACAAGATAAAAAGCTATATCGCCTTTTATAATGTCAGATTAGCTAAACCACTCAAATGGAAATTTAAAGGGTTTGAAAAAGCTAAGCAATTATTTAATATTATTATGAGAAATTTATGATTTAAGCCACTAGCGGTTGATATTTTTTTATAAAAAAGCATTAACCTTAAACAAAAAAAACGGCAACCAAAGGTCTAAAAACCTAAAGTTGCCGTTTCTATTAAAACACTATTGAAGTATTTCTAATTCAATCGCTCAATAATACCTGCGATACCTTGACCACCACCAACACAAGCAGTAATCAAACCATAGCGCTGGTCTCTTCTACGCAATTCATTGATGATTTGAGTCGTTAATTTAGCTCCAGTACAACCTAGCGGATGACCGAGTGCCAACGCTCCACCGTTTACATTTACGATATCAGGATTAAATTCAGCGGTACGAATAACTGCTAGTGCTTGCGCACCAAATGCTTCATTCAACTCAATCAAATCCATATCATTTAATGTCAAACCTGCTCTTTGCAATGCTTTAGGTGTAGCAGCACAAGGACCAATTCCCATGTGAATCGGCTCTACTCCTGCCGAAACACAAGTCACCAATCTAGCGATAGGTTCTAACTTCAGTTGCTTAACCATTCGCTCACTCATGACCATCACGAAAGCAGCTCCATCACTCATCGGAGATGAATTACCTGCCGTTACGCTACCACCTGCCGCAAAAACAGGGCGCAATTTACCTAAACCTTCCACCGTAGTAGTTGGACGAATACTTTCATCCGTATCTACTGTCCATTCGCGCTCTTTACGCTGGTCATTTTCAACATAAACCTCTTTGACTTTAATCGGAACGATTTCATCTTTGAATTTACCTTCTGCCGTTGCTTTCATCGCTTTTTGGTGCGAATTGAAGGCAAATGTATCTTGGTCTAGTCGGCTAACATCCCATTTTTTAGATACTGCTTCTGCCGTAATTCCCATTCCTACTACATAGTCAGGGCGTTTGTCTGCTGTATTATAATTAGGAGCTAGTTTGTATCCCGTCATTGGAATCATACTCATGCTTTCCGTTCCTCCAGCGATAATAATATCCGCCATTCCTGCACGGATTTTAGCATCAGCCATTGCGATTGTTTCCAACCCAGAAGCACAATAACGATTTACCGTTACTCCAGGAACTTCCTTACCTAATGCCATCAAAGCTATCTGACGAGCAATTTGTAAACCTTGTTCTCCTTCTGGATTTGCACAACCTACAATCAAATCATCCACCATTTCTGGCGTAACTTCTGGAACTTGACTCATCAAGTGTTGAATAACATTTGTCGCAATGTCATCCGAACGGAAGAAGCGAAATCCTCCTTTTTTTGCACGACCTACAGCACTTCTGTAAGCCTTTACTATATATGCGTTCATTTCTTTTTTTTTAGAACAGAGATTTTTAGACCGTTTGCCTGATGGCAAACTTAGAGAACAGAGAGTGTTTGTAGCCTTTTATAGCGTTTATATTCTTCTATCCTCAATCTCTTAGTGTTTTACGAAAACTTACCATCATTTTACGTTGTTCTGTGATAGCTTTTACCAACTCGTACATTTTAAGCTCCGAAATATACTTCAAGTCAAAAGCTAAATAAACTTGTGTTTCTAGTTCACAACTAGAGCCAATTGATATTTCTATAAAATAAGACAATTGCTTATTTGTATCTCTACCACAGCCTTCTGCTATATTCGATGGTATAGAAACCACTGCTCGCCTCATCTGAGAAGTTAGACCAAATAATTCTTCTTTAGGAAAGGTCTTTGTTACTTGATATATTTTTTTTACTAAAAATCTCCCTTTCTTCCATATTCCCAAATGCAAAAAGCTATGTTTCATAAAATGAAGTAGGTATAAACTTTTAATAAAAAAATTAAGTATTCAAAGTATTTTTCAAAAAAATATTAAATGTCATTTTAGAAGGCTACTAATAAAAGAGTCTCTTCTCTCTAAGCGCGTAGCGCAATCTCTTCTCCCTAAGCGAAGCGGTCTCACTCCTAATTTCTCAAAGGCTTATTCTTAGTCAACATGTGTTGAATACGTTCTTGTGTTTTCTGCTCACCTGCCAAACTCAAGAATGCTTCGCGTTCTAAGTCCAATAAGTAACGTTCAGATACCTTTTGAGGAGCAGTCAAATCACCACCACACATAACCCACGCTACTTTTTTAGCGATTTTTACATCATGGTCAGAAATGTAATTTCCGAATTTGAAACTAGATGCGGCAGCATATAAAGCTCCCAAACCAGAGCGACCTAATACCTGAACATCCGTTCTCATTACAGGTTGTGTGTAATTACCAGACAAGCGTAAAACTTCTTTTTTCGCTTCTCCAATATTGCGTTGTTGATTCATGACAGTCCTATCTTTTTTAGCTGTCAAGTAACCATAATTGTAAGCTTCACGTGCCGAAGTTGCTACTTTTGCCATAGCAATTGTCGTAAATCTGTCAATCAAAGTATTCACCATTACATCACCATCACGGAAACTATCTGATACGCGAACGGCAAATTCTTTCGTTCCTGCACCTCCTGGAATTAATCCAACGCCAACTTCAACCAAACCAATGTATGATTCACTAGCTACTAAAGCAGAATCTGAGTGCATAATCATTTCGCAACCGCCACCTAGAGCCATTCCTTGAACAGAAAGAACTACAGGAATATTAGAATAGCGTAAACGCATTACGGTATCTTGGAAAGTTTTGACAGCAAAGTTCATTTCGTCCCATTCGCCTTGGAAAGCATACATTCCAATCATCATTAGGTTTGCCCCTACTGTGAAACGTTCTGCATTATTTCCAATCACTAAACCTCTCCATTCTCCACTTTCGGCAATATCAATCGCTTTATTGACACCTTCCAAAACGCCTGCACCAATAGAGTTCATCTTACTTCTGAACTCCAAACACAATACATCATCTCCAATGTCATGAAGAACAACTTCTGCATTTTTATAAACTGGAGCTTTTGCTCTATGGTTGTCTAAAATGATAAATTCATCTGCCCCTGGAATTGGCTGATAAGATTTACTTTCTATATTATAGTACTGTTTTACACCGTTTTCTAATTTATAAAAAGACGTGTGTCCAGCAGCTTGCATTTCCTTCACCCAATCAGCAACAGCATAACCTTCTGCCTCAATCACTTTGATACCTTCTTCTAAACCAACTGCATCCCAAGTTTCAAATGGCCCAACTTTCCAAGCAAAACCAGATGTAATCGCGTGGTCTAAGCTAAAAAGGTGGTCAGTAATTTCTGGAACACGTAGTGCAGAGTAAGAAAATAATGCAGCAGAAGCTTTTCTTGTAAATTCTCCTCCAACATCTTCTGCATTGAATAAGAATTTAACACGCTTCGCTAAATTGTCAATTTGTTTTGTCTTTTTCAAAGAAGGAATATTTGGCTTTTCAGAAGCGCGGTATTCCAACGTTTTGAAGTCTAAAGTCAAAACAGTCTTTTTACCATTTACTTTGGTTTTTTGATAAAAACCTTGTCCTGATTTTCCACCATACCATTTATTATCTAATAAATGTTGGACAAAAACAGGAACTTTCAAGTTTTG
>CAKZLT010000571.1 GCA_937127195.1 uncultured Saprospiraceae bacterium | reverse complement strand
AACGATTTTTTAAATTTCTTAAAAAGAAAAATAACGTTACAATATCGGGTAGCTTATTTATTTCCTACTCCCTTATTTTTCTTCACTTAACTTTTTTTTTCTAAAAAATATCTTCATTGCGCTCTCGCTTCGTTTTAGGAATATCGCTCTTGCTTGTTTCAATTAGGTCTTCATTATTTTTATTTTCACTTGCTAACCTAGCTCGGGTCGAAGCCCAATTTCTTAACTTATTAATTTTATTACTCATCGTTTGGGAAAGAGGAACAAGCGGTTCAATTGCTTTTTCTAGATGCTTAATAGATATTTGACTACTATTATCATCTTCAATATAAGAAAGAAATAAGGCTTCTTTGACAACTTCCTCTATTTCTGCGCCATTAAAATACTGTGATTGCTCTGCTAAGTATTTATAATCAGAAATAGTATTTTGACCATATTTCTCTAAGTGTATTTTGAATATATTTTTGCGTTCTTCGTGAGTGGGCAAATCCACAAAAAATATCTCATCAAAACGTCCCTTTCTCAATAACTCTGGCGGTAATTGGCTAATATCATTAGCCGTAGCAACAAGAAAAACGGATTTAGTTTTCTCTTGCATCCAGGTTAAAATAGTAGAAAACACACGGGAATTTGTACCTCCATCTTTTTCTCCACTCCCAACATTTAAGCCTTTTTCTATTTCATCTATCCAAAGTACGCATGGAGCTACCGCTTCTGCCGTTGCGATTGCTTGTCTAATATTATGCTCGCTACTTCCTACTTCTGCCTGAAATATTTTACCTATATCTAACCTTAATAATGGCTGTTTCCAGAGAGAGGCTATACATTTGGCAGTAAGGCTTTTGCCACAACCAGGAACACCTAACAAAAGTATTCCTTTGGGTTCGGGAAGTGGTTTTTTGAAAATCCTTTTAGCATTAGGTTCAAATGCCTTTTGTCTTAATTTTAGCCACGTTTTTAGGTTTTGTAATCCACCAACGGACTTATCAAGGTCTTCACTGACTTGATAATAATCTAGTAATCCACTTTTTTTGATGATTTGCTGCTTCTCATTAGCAATAACTCGAACAGCATCCGCACTCTCCAAACCTGTTTTTTCCATTGCCAAGCGGAACGCCAAGTCTGCTTCGGTATCTGTCAGACCTAAAGCGGCTCCGATTAATACTTGTTTTAGGTCTTCATTAATATTAATCTGGTGACCTTTTAATATTTGATTGAGCCTCTTTTTCAAATCAAATTTATCTGGTAAGGGTACATTTATAATGGTGATATATTTCTCCAATTCTGAGGGCAGTTTGAAAAATGGAGACAATAAAACAAGGTGTTTATTCTTATAACGGAATATAGTAGATAGCTTTCTAAGATGGACAATCACCTCACTTTCGCTAAAGTATTTATGAAAATCTTCCATTAAAAAAATTTCCTTATTATCATTTTCAATATGCTGTAAATATTCCAAAAAGCCTATATAATCTTTGGTTTCTCCATGTTTTTGATGTTTTTTGACTTTTTCAAGTTTATGACTTTGACTTTTTCTTTGGTGCGTTTTTAATCCTGACACACAATCCCACGAATGAAAATGATACTCCATTCTGAAGGCAACACTTCTTAATTTTTGGGTAATTCTATTATATTCGGCAGTTGTTAAATATAATAAAGGGTAATTGGCTTTGAGCATCAATTTGATATCATCAAATGTATTATCCATCTTTTTAGTTTTTAGTTATAATTTTACTATTAACAGCACAATAGGCTTTATGCTTGTACTTTGTAGGAATTTCTTTACGTTTTATCTCAAAGCCTTCTCTTCTTTCGCTACCATAAGATAGGTCAACTTGCCGCATTGCTTCATCTGCCAATTGATGAATATCTTCAGGGATATAGTTCGAATCGGATACTATTGTCCCATCTTTCAAAATCGTGAATTTGATAGCCGTTCGCTTTTCACTTTCTTTTTTATTTTTAGAATAACCAATCATATAAAAGCTGTCAACCTCTTCTGAAGAAGCAACAAAGTCATGATTTTTCTTAAAATTAAATCCTTTATTTTCAAAAGCATCAATGATAGTCGTCCGAGCATATACTACACTGAGTTCATAAAATTGACTTTGAAGATTGGCAATCAATTCTTTGCCATTTTTCATGTAATAGTTATTGTAACTCACTTGATTTCCTATTACTTTAAGTGCATATTCTCCGTGCAAATTTATATTAGAATTCGTATTGAATACCACTAATTCCCTTTCGTAAACGGTATATTTCCAACCTAATTTATCACAGGCTTTTTGGAGAATATGCGGATTCATCACATTAGGGTTTTTCAAGAATGTAGAACTTTCAAAGCAAGACATAATTTATCTTTTTTTACGGTTATTTCGATTTCTATTATTTCGACTTCTATTATTTCGATTTTTAATCTGCTGCTTTTCAACAGTTGGCTCTTTTTTATTTTCTTTTAAAAAATCTTCCAGACCTATTGTCTTGATATTCAGCATATCAGACTTCACTTGTAGCCCATTATCTGAAGTTAATAAAACAGGATTAGATTTTTTATCTCGCTGATACAACATAGCTACCGACAATATCAAATTATCGGGAGAACGTTTATCAAAATCATCAGGTAGTAATTGTTTTTTACCAAAACTATATTGGACATTTTGCTTGGTTCGAGCCGAATTTATATTTTTAATAGCTTTACTGATAGCTTGTGATAATTCTTTTTTTTGCTTCAACTTATCCAATTCATCTATTACTTTTGCCGAAATAATAGCCGTATCATTTTTAGAAATGTAGTTTAATATATCAGGTTTATTAATAAATATATTAGTATCTATTATATATGTTTTAGTATAAAATTTACTTTTAATTTTTTCTTCTTGACGCTTAATGACTCTCTGAATAATCTTAAGATAATTGTGGTTTCGACTATCGTTTTCAAAAAGTTCTTTAAAAATGGTTTCCAATTTATTTTTAAATGGCTCTAGTTTCCCTATCTGCTCATTATTATTGGCTTTGAAGCTCTTTTCGAGTTCGAATAATGCAGTATGCAGTCTTTTAGAATGTTTATTTTTTAATTGTGCTATTTTTTTATTTTTGAAAACTTGAAAATTTTCTAGTACAGGATAGTTGAATTTTGCAAATAAATCTACCTTTTCAAGATTTATAATTTCTTTTTTTGAAATAATATGACCTTCTATTTGGTTAAAATATTCCTTTCTCTGATTAATTTTTTCTTCGACAAGTCTCTTAATATAATGTTTTTCAGCTTCCGCAAAATGCTTTTGAAGCTGTCTATCCTCTGACCTAAAATACATTGAGGTTGAGACCAAAGTGTGTTCGCCGTCAATTGATATTTTTACAGGATAGTCGGTCACTTCAAGCAATTCTATATTTTCATCATTTTTCACCAACCCAATGAAGTCCTTTTCTACCTCTTCTTGACTCAAAATCCATAGATTCTCAGAATCGTTTGCCATATCGAATTGAGTTGGTAATACTACGAAAAGCATTGTTTGGCTAGTATCGTCTAGTTGCTTTAATTGGTGCTTCAAATAATCCAAAGTAGGTTTATCAATGACTGAAAAGACCAACCAAATTTCTTTATAATTACCATTTAAGAACTGATGCAAATTACTCCAAAAGTAATTTATATCAATAAAATTAGTTCTTATAGAAACTTGACTTACAAATTTTTGTGCCTCAGCGACCTTTCCTTTAGAGAGTAATTTATCTAAATTATCCTGTTGCGATAATAATTGTTTTTGATGTACAACTACATTATTCTTTTCATCCTCAAAATATATATTCTTACTAAGAAACTCTAAGATTAAGTTGTCTTTCTCGTTTGACAATCCATTCAAGACTTTGGTTATTCCTGAGTGAAACTGTCCACATTGTGGTTCAAATACTAATAGCCTTAAGTTTTTCGTCTCGGAATCTGCGACACAGCAAGCATAGAGTTCAACTTCATAAGAGGTTGTTAATTTTTCATCTAGTTTCGGGTCTCTAAATCTTTTTAATTTTTGAGGTTCCAGATTGTAAATGTTTGGAGTCTGCACAGCAGCGATTTGCTCCATTAGATGAATATCTAAAAAGTTATACTCAGCGGATGTACTAACGATTTTTCCTTTAAGGTTGGCAAAATGATTTTTGGCGACTTGATGTTCCGTTCCAAAATGGTCATAATACAACTTGAATGATTTATTAGGTGTTACATTGAATTTTCTACCAATTTTGGCATACTCCTTTCCTAATGGCGTGAGGTAACATCTTGAATAGTTAGAGTCTCCGATTTCTATCATTTCATAGGCGACCAATACATCTAGTGCTTCTTCCAAAATCTCCTTTTCGGCAGGGTCTAGATATTGTTTATTTTCAGCATTCTCAATTACATTCATACCCAGTATTGCCGCAATTTCTTCAAAAGAAGCTACTTCGTCAATCTGGAGAATACCGCATATTACTTTATCAAATAACGAAAAATCAACTGCTTCTGTCAATTCAGCAGTATAATGAGCCTCTGTAAAAGTCCATTTAAAAGGGATTATTCCTACAAAATGCTCTGTTAATTTTTTATTTTGATGTAACCTTGCTTGAATTTTTATTTCGTTGGTTCGCCTTCTAGCCTCTTTATCACTTAAAGCAATTAATCCTATTTCTTTGTTATTTTCTTTTGTATTTGAAGCATTCGTTTTTTTATTAGAATGTCTCATCTCAACCTCATTTTGCGGTATAGATGCCACTTCTTTATCAAAAAAAGTAGGTAATATAACTCTTTTTATTCTTTGCTTTTTTGCTTGATTTTTTGGACTTTGATTACTCCTATTTTTAGTTCTACGGTTTTGATTTTTAGGTTTTGTCCCTTTTTTATCTAGATTAATTTTAGAACCGACTTTAAGTCCAGCAGGTTTGCTTTTTGCCTTAACTTCGTTTTTTCTACTATTTTTTTCTCGATTTTTTTCTCTTTCCTCTGCCAACCTTACAGCTTCTTCCTTCTTGCGTGCTTCCAATAAAGCGTTCTTTTCTTCCTCAACTTTACGTTCTTCCTCTTTCGCTAGGCGTTCTTTTTCTTTAGCAAGCTCATTTTTTTCACGAACGGCTGCTTCCACTTCCTTTTTTTTTCTTAACTCAATTTTAAGTTTAGCTTTCTTCTTCTTAGAAATAGATTCGTCGAAAGTCATCAGAAGAAGACGATACATTTCGTCAGAGACTTTTGCTGTTGGTCTATTTTCAACTTGAAAACCATTTTTCATCAAATGTTCAACAATCGTAGTTGTACCAACGCCAAGTTTTTTTGCTACTTTTACCAATTTTTTAGACACCTTTTTTGAGTTTTGAAGGTTAAGTATTATAAATCCATTAGTTTTTTATAAGATATAATTCTTCCTTTTTGATGTATTTCATCGATGACATTTTTATAAATAGCTTTTCCTTTTTTATTCTTATAATGATAAAAGAAATTTTTATTACCAACTACAATCAAAAGCCTTCTAGCCCTTGATAAGGCAACATTGAGTCGTTGAGGAGATTTGGCAAAACCAATATCATAGTTCTTTTTAGTTTCAGCACCTACCTTGATTTTATTACTTCTCACCGTAGAAACAATAATGATATTTCGTTCCATTCCTTGAAATTTATCAACCGTTTTGAG
>CAKZLT010000570.1 GCA_937127195.1 uncultured Saprospiraceae bacterium | reverse complement strand
AATAGAACAAAGAAAAAGTAGAATGGTGCTAGTTATTTATTTTTCTTCACTTAGCTAATAATTTGAAGGTTATTTCAATCAAAACTTTAATTAATATGGTTAGCAATTTAAGTCATAAAACATTCAATAAAGACACTTCAATTATTCCACAGGAATTGATTCGCGAGGTCATTTATGAAAAACCGTATTATTACAAAGATTATAGAAAGGTATTAAATAATGAAAAAACCTTAGAAGAAATTATGGGTTCAAGTAGTCTTCAATCTGGTATTATAAGTGCTTTATTAATACATTTTGGTTTTCTTCTAAAAAAGGAATATAGAGTTTTAGGTAGTGAAGCAGGCTTGCATCTAAACACTAATGATAATTTATCATTAGACCTTGCTTTTTATAAAAAAGCGGATTTATCTCCTCAAAAATTTGATAACCATTATTTAGTTGATGTTCCAGTTTCTGTTATTGAGGTGGATGTTAGTATTGATTTATTAAGTCCGCAAGACCAAGACTACGTTTTTCAAAAAACACAACGTCTATTAGATTTTGGTGTAGAGCAAGTCGTTTGGATTTTAACAAAGTCTAGGAAAATAATGATTGCAAAACCCAATGAAACATGGACAGTGGATAATTGGGATAAGGAATTTTCTTTTTTTAATCAAAAATTAATTTTAGAAAACTTTCTAAAAGAAGAAGGTATAATTGTCTAAAAAAATAAATCAAGACTGCCCTTTAGGTGCTACAAGAAGCGAGATAAAGCGTAAAAATTTCAAAAATCACTATAACATCTCGCTTCTCGTAGCCTAAAAGAGGGTCTCGAATCTCGCCTCCAACTCAACTGCCCCACCAATTTTTCAATCTTTCCCAAATCGTTTTTTCTGCTCGATTGCTTTGAGGTTGATAGAATTTTTTGCCTGTGATTTTATCAGGTAAAAACTCTTGTGCCACGAAATTTCCTTCAAAATCATGGGCATATTTATAAGACTTTCCGTAACCAATTTCTTTCATCAACTTAGTTGGAGAGTTTCTTAAATGTAACGGAACGGGCAAACTTCCAGACTTTCGGACTTCGG
Organism: uncultured Saprospiraceae bacterium; assembly: GCA_937127195.1. Classification (GTDB taxonomy): domain Bacteria; phylum Bacteroidota; class Bacteroidia; order Chitinophagales; family Saprospiraceae; genus CAKZLL01. The sequence goes on along the minus strand of CAKZLT010000570.1, from coordinate 2,090 downwards.
CAATTGCTGCATCTATGGCAAGATAGGCAGAATTGGATTTTGGTGAAGTTGCCAGATAAATGACGGTTTCGGATAATACAATTCGCGCTTCGGGCATTCCGATTTTGTGAATTGCATCAAAACAAGTGTTCGCCAAAAGTAAGGCATTCGGGTTGGCTAAACCAATGTCTTCGGCTGCCAAAATCACCAATCTTCGAGCTAAAAATTTAATATCTTCACCGCCTTCCAGCATTCTAGCGAGCCAATAAAGTGATGCATTTGGGTCAGAACCACGTACCGATTTGATGAAAGCAGATATAATATCATAGTGCATTTCGCCATTTTTATCATAAATAGCTAAATTCTGTTGAAGCTTATCTGTAACTGATTTATTGGTAATAATTATTGGCTCTTCGGTTGTAGCATTGATGACTATTTCGAGTATGTTCAATAGTTTTCGAGCATCGCCACCACAATATTGAAATAAGGCTTCAGTCTCCTTAATTTCGATGTTTTGCTTCGACAAAAACTCATCTTCCTTCAAAGCACGCTTTAGTAATTCATGGAGTTCAACTTCCGTCAAATGCTTTAATATATATACTTGGCAACGAGATAAAAGTGCCGAAATAACTTCAAAAGACGGATTTTCGGTTGTCGCTCCAATCAATGTAACGACACCTTGCTCTACCGCTCCGAGCAGTGCATCTTGTTGTGATTTTGAAAATCGGTGGATTTCATCAATAAAAAGAACTGGACTTGCTGTGCTAAAAAATTGCTGTTTCTTGGCTTTATTAATCGCTTCTCGAACGTCTTTCACACCAGAACTAATCGCACTTAATGAATAATAAGGACGTTCCAATTCTTTAGCAATGATTTTGGCAAGCGTCGTTTTTCCTACTCCTGGAGGTCCCCAAAGAATAATTGATGGAATTCTTTTGGACTGAAGACTTTGTTTCAAAACACCTTTTTGACCTACAAGATGTTCTTGTCCAATATATTCAGACAAATTTGTTGGTCGCAATCGTTCGGCTAAAGGTTGATTCATAAAGTACTATGATAGAATGAATGAATGAATAAAAGAATGAGAGAATATCCTTTAACAATCTAAAACATTATCCTCTTTTAAAAAAACTCATCAAATTTACATTTTTAGATGTTTTTCAACTCAGTTAAGGAACAAATAAAAGAATTTTAAAACAAATTCGGATTCAAATTGTCAAAAACAATACATAATTCGTTATCCTTTATAAGTTTTTATAAATTTCAACGTTTGCATATATTAGAAATGAATTAAAGAATTATTTTCGTTTTGAATTTGAATTCTATATAGAGTTTTTTTTAAAGCTATTTGAAAACTTCTTTATTAAATAGCTAAATTAAGAGTAAAATTATTGACACTTATGAAAAAAATCATTATTACACCACTATTTTTGTTCTTGATGATTGGAATGGTCATCGGACAAGAAGATATTAACAAATATACTCAAGTCGATTTGCAAATAAAAGACAAATGGATTAGAAGCAATGACGTTGATGAAATCGCAGAAGAAATTACTGCTGATTATGACGATGAAGACCAAAAGGTCAGAGCCATTTTTGTTTGGATTACAGAAAATATTGAATATTCTTTAGATATTAAAGATGATAGAAAGCGTAATCGTTCTAAGCGTCGAATCAAAACAAGAGATCCTGAAGAAAAGGCAGAATTGGAGTTGGAATTGAAAAATGATGACTTAAAAACAGCATTAAAAGCTAGAGGTGCAATTGAGGCGGATTATTCTTATATGTTCATCAGAATGTGTGAAGCCGCTGAGATTGAAGCTGGCGAAATCAAAGGATATTTGAGAAGAAGTGAGCGTAAAGTGGGCAAAATGCCACGAAGAGCTGACCATAAATGGAATTGGGCAAAAATCAATGGTAAAAAATACTTATTTGATACGATGCTTGCAAGCGGTAAAGTAGCCAGAAATAAAGAAACTAAACAAATTGAGTTTGTCAAAAAATTCAATGATATTTACTTTATGACTCCACCCGAAATTATGGTTTTGAATCATTATCCTGAAAAAGAAGAATATCAATTATTGGACGAAGCCGTTTCTAAAGAGACTTTT
>CAKZLT010000569.1 GCA_937127195.1 uncultured Saprospiraceae bacterium | reverse complement strand
AAAAAGCAGTTACAACAATAATAAAGGGTATGGCAATTAAAAAATATTTGGGTTCAGTTGTGCCGGCGGGAGATAATTTTTTTGCTGCATTAAACGCTGCAGTTTTTAGTGATGGTTCATTTGTATATATCCCCAAAAACACTCGTTGTCCGATGGAGCTATCGACTTATTTCCGTATCAATGAAATGAACACTGGACAATTTGAGCGAACTTTAATTTCTCATCAATCCAAATATGATAGTGTGATATTGGGTACAGCGGCGTTTACGAAAGATGAATTTGAAGGCTTTTTATTGGTGAATGAACAAGACAAGGGCAACTGTTTGCATTGTCATACCACAGATGCTGACGCACTCGGAACAACTCGAAAATTTGCTAATAATGGTCTGGACTTCGTTCGTAAGGTTGAAGATTTTAAAGATTTAGGCAAAGGAGGTTTTTCTAAAAAAAATTCCGATATGGGGCTTTTTAAAATTCCCTCACTCCGAAATGTGGCTTTAACGCCTCCTTATATGCACGATGGGCGATTCGAGACGCTAGAAGAAGTAGTTCATTTTTATAATAAAAAAGTACAATTATCTCCAACCTTAGATAAAAGGATGACTATTCAACAGCAAAAAACCATTCAATTAACTCCAAAAGAAGAAAGGCAAATTGTTGTTTTTTTGCACACTCTATCAGATTTTGCTTTTACTAAAGATGAAGCTTTTTCAAATCCTTTTAAAAATAAATAAAAAACACATATTAATATTTTTAATATTAAAAATATTTTACATATATTTGTAGCATAACAACAAGTAAATTTTTCATAGTATTTTATATTTAATTTTGGTTAAGTAATATTCATCTATCAAGTCTTTCTTCATTTTGAAGGAAGGCTTTTTTATTACACTTTCCAAAAATCAATTTTGCTCAAATAAACCTCAATATTTCAATTTAGTTTATTTGACATTTTTTAATTTTAGGTTAACGAATTTTCGCCATTTATTTAGCATTTCTCCTTTATAATTATAAATTTGCGATAGTTATGAGTTTTAAAACTTATGATACAAATTTTAATTTTTATAAAATGCCACAAAAACAAACTTTAATCGCTTTAAAAGCATTTTTATAAAAAATAAAGAGCTATTCAACAATATTATAATACAATTTTAAAAGGTATTACATGAAAAAAATTTTGGTTTTGGGTATGGGAAAAGTAGGTTCATTAGTGGGCGTACTATTGAATCATCAATTTGAAGTAACTGGTTTTGACCAAAAAAAGCCACACTACGATTTTGAACTACCATTCGATGTGATTGAAGGAGATGTTACTTCAGAAACATTTCTAACAGAGACTTTACCGCAATTTGACACCGTAGTTTCAGCATTGCCTTACTTCTTAAATAAGCCTGTTGCAAAAGCGGCTTATGACAATGGAATGCACTACTTTGACTTAACAGAAGATGTTGATACAACGAATTACATCAGAGGATTGAGCGAAGACTCAAAGAGTGTTATGGCTCCTCAGTGCGGATTAGCTCCTGGATTGATTGGTATCGTAGGTGCTGACTTGACAAAAGTCTTTACCAAATTGAGAGATATTGAATTGCGTGTAGGTGCTTTACCTCGCTATCCTAATGGCTTGATGGCTTACTCTTTCACTTGGTCACCTGCTGGCGTTATCAATGAATATTTGAATGATGCAGAAGCTATTCAGAATGGTGAACCTAAGATGGTTTCTTCGTTAGAGGGCTTTGAATATATCAATATTGAAGGGCAAGAGTATGAAGCATTTACAACTTCTGGAGGTCTAGGGACAATGTGTGAAACTTACGCTGGTAAGGTTGATACATTAAATTATAAGACAATGCGTTATCCTGGGCATGGTAAATTGATGCGTTTTTTGATGTATGAATTACTCATGAAGAACGATAAAAAGCAACTTGAGAAGATTTTAACTGAAGCAAAGCCTCCTGTAAAAGATGATGTTGTATTGGTTTATGCAGCCGTAGAAGGTTGGCAAGGTGAGAAAGTATTCCGTAATGAATACTATCGTGCATTCAACCCGATTGAGATTGATGGACAGATGTGGCGCGCAATTTCGTGGACAACAGCGGCTTCGATAGCAGCAGTTGTAGAAATGGTAGCTAACGGTTCTTTGCCAGACAAAGGTTTTATCAAACAAGAAGAAATTCCTTTCGATAAGTTTTTAGAAACTGAAAACGGGAAGTATTTTTTGTAAGCAATTAATGGATGAGTGTATGATAGAATGAGTGAATAAGCTACCGCTGTTTGTCGCCATAAAAGCGTGAAACAGCGGTAGCCTATCTTTTATAAAAATCAAATTGCCACAACAAAAGCATTATCAATTTTCAATTCTCCATTGTCAATTATTTCTCCATTGCTTGCCCTATATCTTCAATAAGATCATCTGCATATTCAATTCCAACCGAAACGCGGACTAATCCATTTGTAATACCATGTTTTTCGCGAATTGCTTGAGGAATTCCTTGATGCGACATTGACGCTGGATGCATTAGAAGTGTATCTACATCTCCAAGCGTTGGTGCAATCGTGCAAAGTTGAGTTGCATTCATAAATTTCAAGCCCGCTTCAAAACCTCCTTTTAATTCAAAACTGAGCATTCCGCCATAGCTTCTCATTTGTTTTTTGGCAATATCATAGCTCGAATGCGTGGTCAATCCTGGATAGTTGACTTGATTTACTTTTGGATGTTGAGCTAAAAATTCAGCAATTTTTTGAGCATTCTCACTGTGTCGTTCCATTCTGAGCGCGAGGGTTTTGATTCCCGAATTGACCATCCATGCGTCAAAAGGGTTTCCATTTGTCCCCAAAAGGATAATTCTCTTGAATACTTTTTCTTTCATAAAATCAATATCTCTTCCTATAACAACACCTGAAATTGAAGTTCCATGTCCGTTAAGATATTTAGTCGTAGAATGAACTATAAAATCGATACCAAAAGCAAAAGGCTGCTGAATAATCGGAGTACAAAATGTATTATCAAATACCGTTTTTCGGTTAAAACGCTGTGCAATTTCGGTCACTTCTCCAATGTCTACGCATGAAAGTGTCGGATTAGTTGGCGTTTCAAAATAAAGGACTTTTATTTGTTTGTCAGCTTTCAAAAGTGCTTCTAACTGTTCTGTGTTTTTGAAGTCCGTAGTTAGGTATTCAATCCCCAAATCCGTCAAAACATCGCGAAGCAAATAAGTCGTTCCGCCATAAATATCTTCTGGTGCGAGTACTTTATCACCTTTCTCTAATAAAGCTAAAAGTACCGTACTAATTGCGCTCATTCCCGAACTCGTCAAGTATGCTTTCGCTTCTATATCAAGTCCGTATGTCTCTAAAGTCGCTAATTTATCAGCTACCGCATCTACCGTCGGATTGCCATATCGAGAGTACAAATGCTCATTTCGTTGCCCTTTGAATATCTCAATACCTTGTTCTACATTATCAAATTGAAAGGATGAAGTTGGATAAATAGGTAATTGATGAGAGCGTATAGTTTTCTTTTTGTCTCGAATTTCGCGACTGCAAATAGAATTGATGTTGAGTTTTTTCATGATTTGAATTGTATAATTGCTATAAATTAAGTTAGCCACGAATGCACTAATTTTTATTATTATTTGTGCATTCGTGGCTATTTTCTTTTAAAATCTCCTTTAGAGGATTAGGCTATTTTTTATACTTATCTTGTAAATACCCAATCATTTTCTTCTGATAATTCTTCATTAAAAGCGTAACCTCCGAGGTCAAAACCTTTCAAGTGTTCAGGATTTTTTATCTTATTCTTAATAGCAAAGCGACACATCATTCCGCGGGCTTTCTTAGCAAAAAAGGAAATCACCTTATATTGACCATTTTTCTCGTCTTTAAAATTGATAGTCAATAATCTTCCGTTCAATTTCTTCTTTTGAATAGATTTAAAATATTCATTAGAAGCTAAATTCACAATGACATTCTTTCCATTTCCTTCTAAATCTTCATTGACTAGATTGGTAATTGTATCGTCCCAATAATGGTATAAATTGCGCCCTTTTTCGGTAGTTAGCTTCGTTCCCATTTCTAAACGATAAGGCTGAATACGGTCTAAAGGCTTCAAAACTCCATATAATCCAGATAAAATACGTAAGTATTTTTGTGCGTAATTAAAATCCGCCGTTGTATAATCCTCTGTTTCCATACCTTGATAGACATCTCCTTTAAAAGCCAAAATGGCTTGCTTAGAGTTGTCTTTATCAAATTCTTTAGAAAAAACGCGGTACCTTTCTGTGTTTAGCTCTGCTAATTTATCACTGATTTTCATGAGTTCTTTAATCTCTCCGACTGATTTTTGACGTAAATTAGTTACTAATTCTTCTGTTTGAGGTATTAAACGAGGTAAAGAATCTTTTTTGAGTTTGGTAGGAGAATAGTCCAATGATTTAGCAGGAGATATTAAAAATAGCATATTTTACGATTTCTTTCTTTTTTTGTAAAAAACAAAATTACTTAATATAAGTAGTTTGACCAATCAGTTTTTTAGAATGTTAATTAAGTATTTCTGATTATAACGGATTGCAGTGACGCACCTAAAGGCGCTTATACTCTTTTAATCACAAAATTGCTATAAACAGTGTCGCAGCTCTGCTGCTAAAGAACATATTCATAGCAGCAGAGCTGCGGCACTGTTTGTAGAATAAAAGTT
>CAKZLT010000568.1 GCA_937127195.1 uncultured Saprospiraceae bacterium | reverse complement strand
TGCTCCCGATTGAGAATCCAGATATTTTTGAGTAGAAGACGATAACAAGTCAGCAGGTAAAGGCGCTTCTGCCCTTGTAGGTATGTAATTCTCAAAATCCTGCGCGGATAAATTGAAAGACAATAGTCCAATGAATAGGACTAATAGATAATTTTTTGTATTCATGTTTTACGATTAAAAAGAATTTATTCTTTCGATAATTTAGTGAAGTATTACTAAGTAGTCAGTCAAGTTAATAGTGTCGGTTCTTTGAAAGATACCGTGAAAATTCAAAATTTTTCAATTAAATAAAACGTACGATTAATTAGTTTTTTCATAAAAAAGAGTTGTATTATCTCTTTCATCAAATAAGACCATCTCTTTGGAATTCAACTCAAAAACCTCGTTTCTTATACCATCTAAATATAAAACCCCAGGCTCAACTTCATATTCAAATGTAGAAGGAGCAGTCATATTGACTTGTCTGGTGTAAGTAAGCTCATCAAAAAGGATTCTAATATCTGATGATATTGTCACATCTTGAGTGGTGTTCACAAATTTTATCAACTTCCATTCATTACCTATCAACTTCTCTTTGAAACTATCCTGCGCCTCAGTTGTGTATTCCAAACAACCAGAAAAAGAAAGCCCTACGATTAATAATAAAAAGATACCAAGTTTATTCATAATTATTATTTTGTTAGATTCTTCAATTAATTTACTCTTTCATAGTATATAATATTCTCACTGTTCTCATCAAAAACAACCAATTCATCTTTCTTAAAACTTAAAATGCGCCGACGATTTCCATTTAAATATAAATACCCAGGCTCAATAGAGTATTCTAAAGTATATGTTTGTCCATTAGATTCGATTATGTAAATATTATTTTCTTGGAAATTTAGAATAGCACTACCTCCTGAGAACTCTCCATCAGTCGGAGAAATACCACGCGCAATTTTCCATTCTCCTAATATTTTTTCTACTAATTGATTTTCAGCTTCTATACCATATTCCAAACAACCAGAAAAGGTAAGTCCTATGACTAGCAATAGAAATAAATTGATTTTTTTCATAAATATAGTTTTTTACTGATTTTAACGTTTTGCAATGATAGTGGAATTCACGTCTAGCAACTCTGAAAGAGTTATTTACCTTTCATGGCAAAACGTTACAATCAGTTTTTTTAAAAATTACTTGTTACTATTCAGCATCTCAGAAGAACATTTAAATAGATGATTTAAAAAGCGACCAATAAAAGTATCTCTGTTCTCTTAGCGTGTAACGCGGTCTTTTAGTCTCTGTTCTGAATAGTTACAATTACTTTTTAGTTTTAATTGCCAACCCCACAGCAAATTTGAAACGAACGCTATAATAGCTTAACAATCTAGTAAACATTGTATCTGAAATACTTTGATTCATTATTTTATATTTTGACGCTGCATCCATGCCGTAAGGCAATGCCAAACCTGTCTGAAAAGCAAAGGAATAAAGAAATTTGTCATTAATAAAGGTTTCTCTTCCATATTCAAAATTGACCGCAGGAGAAACATGAACCCGACTCGCTATCACTTCTGGGTTATCAAATGACAAGGCACTTTGTCTAAAAGATCTACGATTAAACATTGCCGAAGCACCAAACTGAATATAGTTACCAATTGGTGCAATACTCCCAGAACGTAAAAAATACCGCCTCACAAAAAAATTGACGTTCGTAGAAGTAATGTTTGCATTAACAATTGGAGAGGGAGAATAAAAACCTGTACGACCATATCCAATGCTTATACCAACCGTGCGAAGCCGATTCAGCGCGTAATGTGCTGACAACTGATGGTTAAAACTAAATCGGTAAAGTTGTGAAAATCCTGACTCATTGCCTATTTCAGAGTTATAATTATATGTTGGTTGCAAAAAAGATGGTGCCGTACTTGTCCCCAACTCAATAAACAATTTTTTACCATAAAGTCCTGGTGCGTCACTCTGAGCAAAAAGCTGACTGATGCCAAAGGTTAAACTTAAAATGATTATATATTTTTTCATTTGTCTATTTTTCTAAAAAAAAAAATTAGCCTGCCTGATAGTTCTAAAAGAATCAAAGTGCGGAAATTTATTTTTTCTTCTGTTTTGGCTTTTGTTTAATTTGATGCAGTAACCAATATATATTTGACTTAATTACTCCATCTCTGTCCTTTTGTTTCGTTGTATTCACCTCTTTATGAATGATGCTATTATTCTCAAAATCAAAGACAAAAGAAAAATGAACACATTCATAAGAACCTCTCAAACTATTGATTCCCAAAGCGGTAGTTGATGGAATAACAAGTAGTGCATAATAAATATAGTAGTTAAACCCCGATACTTTCTTACGAAAAGATAAAGCTCCAGTGTAAGCAAAAGTTGTTGAATTATATTTTTTTACGATTGGTAATACCTCATTATAATTACTACTTATCATATACATATCATTAGTCAGTAATTCATCTACCCAACGATTAATCGCTATAATATCATTATAATCTTCAATTGTAGTTTCATTATTAATGTTATTCACATCAAGAACCGTCGTTTCTAACTCAGCAGCTTCTCCAAGTTCTTCAATCCATCCTTTAAACTTATTTTGGCGTTCCTCCGAATCGATTAATCGAATAGCTTCTTTCTTCCTACTATCAACTTTCAAGTAAAAAGGATTAATAAAAACAACACTTTCTTTATTTAATGCCGCTCCATTCTTTTCTTTTTCTTTTCGTTCTTTTTTATTTTTTTTACTTGAAAGCCCATAATCTACGGATTCTTTTTTTGCATCTTCTCTTCTTTTGCGATACACTTTGCCGTTATCTATCCATTTTGTAAAAGTAGAATCTGACATAATATCTCCAAAAGCGTAAGGTGCAAAGGTTTGTTCTTTTTCAATTACATCAGCAGTTACTTTTTCTTTTTTAAAATACTTATCAGGGTTTTCAATTGAGAAAATAACAACATCTTCAATCATATCCTGTGCCATTCGCTTTATTCCTTTATCATTAGGATATGCTTGGTGCATTTCCCAACAATATCGAGCCGCTAGCATATTAATTTCCTTCTTGGACATTTCTTCAAAGAAATAAAATACACTTTGTATCTCTCCCTGTACCTTATCACTACTTATCGTTATATCACTATAATTATCATTATTCGTGTATTGAGCGATACCATAAAGTGCCTTAGCAATCGTCTTTTTGGCATAACTATTATTTGGATTTTCTTTCAAAATCAAATAACCATGATACAAGGCAGCAGGATAAGAACGGTAAGAAATCAATATATCACAAAGGTCAAAACGAGCCATTTTTTGAACCTTGTCAAATGCTGATTTGGGTTGAATAAATTCTTTTCCTTCATTTTTTAGATTGCGACTAGCAAACTCCTTGTTAAAAGATTCTCTACGTTCATCTACACTTGGATGTGTACTTAATTTATCTTCTTCACTATCTGCCTCATAAGGACGAACGGGTTTAACCGCCGACTTCTGATAAATGGCAGGAAACTGAACATAATCATTTTCAAAGAAAGACACCTCAAATTTTTCATTCGCATACGTTCCGTGTGCCAATTCTAAAAGGTCAAATACCCCTTCGGCTGCCTTCATTTTGTAACCCGAAGTTAAGAATAGCTCTAGACCTTTTTCATCTGCTTCTTTCTCTAAAGTCTTCGAGTAACTGTGTTTGGCTACTAATTTTTCATAGTTTTTATCTCTACGAAAATCCCTTCTAGTACGCTCAATTCTAGAGAATTCAATAAAACTATTTAGGTTATGCTTTTCGACAAAATGCTGTAATTCGTGGCAAAGGATAAAGGCTAATTCTGCTTCATTTTTGACCTTGGCGAGCAAGCCAACGTTTACAAAAATCTCTCCTCTATCTGTCGCAAAGGCATTCACACTAGCCGATCGAATCATATAAAGTTTGATTTTTTTGCGCAATGCCTCATCATTTTTGAGCAAGTTATCAACAATCCTCTGAACGTATTTCGTCATCGGGTCATTGAACAATAGCTTACCACTACCCAATAATTCATCTAATGCAAAATTCGTTTGTAAGAAGAACTTATCCTGTGCTTTTCTATCTGCGCGTTTCTTTTGACGCTCTCCAGTTACTTGTGCTTCTTTATATTTTTGAGTAGAAGAAGACATCAAATCCGCAGGTAAAGGTGCTTCTGCCTTCGTAGGTGTATAATTTTCAAAATCCTGTGCAGATACATGGAGTGTAGTTAGTCCAATTAATAGGATTAATAAATAGTTTTTTGTCTTCATAATAATAGATTGGATATTTTGTCACTTCAATAGTTTTCTTACCATAAGATAGTCAAAGGGAGAACGATTTTTTTACAAAATGAGGAAAGACGCTCTTTTGGCTAATTTACTTTTTCGTAATAAAAAATAATACGCTCCCTTGTAGTAATAAGTTCTTCTTCATCCAAACTCAATATATCATGTACCGTATCATTATTCAAAATAAGTCCAAGTGGGCTTATATCATACGGATAAGTAAAAGTCTCGTTAAGGAGTTCAGAGGTGACAGTATATATACCATTGTCCTTAAAGTCCAGACTAATAAAGGTCGATGTTGTTTCGCCATCAGTAGGTGAAACCTTTCGTACTAGTTTCCATTCACCGACTATTTTTTCTTTCATACTAATTTTTAAATCAGTATCAACGACCAGACACCCCGAAAAGAAAAGTCCCACGATTAATAGTAGAAATATGTTAATTTTATTCACGGTTACCAATGTTTTTTGGTTAAAAAAAATTTCAGTTGCTAATGTATTATTATTTTATTTAAAAAATGAATTTTATTTTATTTAATATTTAGTACACTGTTTCAAAAGTTATTTAATGTTTCGTAGCGCGACG
>CAKZLT010000567.1 GCA_937127195.1 uncultured Saprospiraceae bacterium | reverse complement strand
AGCGCCCCCAAGCCTAAACCAACAGTATCCGCGCCGGCTCCAAAGGCTACCGCTAAGACAGATGGCTTTAAGGCTAGAATCGAAGCAAAGCGCATAGCCAAAGAAGCCGCCGACAAAAAGCGTGCTGAAGCTGAGCGTTTAGCGGCGCAACAAGCAGCCGCACAGCAGGCAGAGCAACAGAAAGCGGCCGCCATGGCTGCCAAGCAGAAAGCCGATGCTATGGCAGCTCAGAAAAATGCCGAAGCAGCACGCCAAGCCAAGCAACGTGAAGCCGCTGCTATGGCAGCTAAAGAAAAAGCTGCTGCCGCTGCAAAACAGCGTGCTGCAGCAAAGCCTAAACCTGCTCCTCGAGCAGCCCAGGTGAACAAGACAGTCAACACAAGCAACCCCTACGTTGAGTGTAAAACAACTGATCCTGACGAGAAGTGTGGTGGCTGGAATATTACTTACAAAGGTAAGTAACAAATCCAGACTTAACTGAGAAAGCCTAGTTAGCAATAACTAGGCTTTTTTATTGCCTGCATTAAAAAAAGCTATATAGCTGCTGCTGATAAGTAAAACAGACTGCGGTGGCAAGACAAACTAACAAGCCAAGCAGCATTATCTTTAAGTAGCTGGCTTTAGCCTCTAGACCTGCGCCTGAACTTTCAAGGCCATAATGCTCCTCCAATAAGCTCAAATTTTTGCTGTTTGCGCGCCAGGCCAAATCAAATACATCACCGAATACCGGTAGCGCCCCACCAAAAAAATCTATCGCTACATTGGTAAGCATGCGCAATAACAAACGCTTAGGAACACGCATCTTTCTAGCTTTATTGACCAAGCTTAAAGAAACGCAGGCAGTCAGGGTATCGCCTGCAATCGGCAGTAAACCTATTAGCGCATCCCAGCCAATAGGCACACCCAACAACGTCCATTGGCCATCCATTTTTTCAGTCCAATACACAATAGAGCGTAACTGCTGGCAAAATCAAAGGTGCGCTTCGATTTCCTGCGCGGTCAACTATTTCGACTTCATAAACGACCAATTCATCTGGTGCGTTAGCCTCAGCCTGACAAGGTAAAGTCACTACCGCACTAGAACAACAATTATCGGAAGGTAAAAGCCTTAGTTCTATTTCTCCCGAAATTCCATTTCCTACTCCTTGCTCTTCTATATAAGGTATGCGATACGGAAAAACCGTTCCAAGTCGAGTATCTGTCAAGAATAAGTTAAATATCGTATCTGTATCAAATGCCCCCAAATCACCATCTCCATCAGTGAATGAAATAGTAATTACGTTTGTATCAACAGCTTGACGTACAGTATCTTTTAAAAAACCAATAAACGTAATCTCTGGTTCATTTGGGTATTCGGGTGGCGTGATGCATGACGACCAAACTAAAGTAATAATGACAGCTAATCCTAAAATATGTTTTTTCATAAATAAAAACTTTATTTTCGTTCTATTCTTAAACGTTTAAAAACTCATTTTGTGCAAATGATAAGCACTAGAAATCAATTATTAGACGAAATTATACAAGTTAAACCTCAAAACTTTAAAGAAGTTGCTTTGAAAGTCTTTCGTTTTCAGGCGAAACACAATGCTATTTACAACCATTTTTTAAAAATATTAAATATACAACCCGAAAAAATTGAGGATTTGGATGATATTCCATTTTTACCTATCCAATTTTTCAAAAAGCTTTCCATCAAAACGGGCGAATGGTCACCTGAAGTTATTTTTACGAGTAGCGGCACAACGGGGCAAACGCCTAGTCAGCACTTTGTCAGAGACATTAATTGGTATAACTCAATTACTCAAAAAGGATTTGAAGAACATTACGGAAATGTTGAAGATTTTTGTTTCTTGGCTCTGCTTCCCTCCTATTTGGAGCGTTCTGGCTCTTCTTTGATTCAAATGGTGGACTTTTTTATAAAAAAATCAAAATACGCCGAAAGTGGTTTTTTTTTATATAATCATGATGAATTAATAAAGCGTTTGGATATTTTAAAAAAGAAAAATATACCGACGGTACTCATCGGAGTTAGTTTTGCGCTATGGGATTTAGCCGAGAGATTTTCATCTGATTACAATAAAATTACAATAATGGAAACAGGCGGAATGAAAGGCAAACGCAAGGAAATCACGAGACCCGAGTTACACGCGATTTTGAATGATGCTTTTAATACCACAACTATTCATTCTGAATATGGAATGACCGAATTATTATCGCAGGCTTACTCTAAAGGAAATGGCATTTTTGAACCAACTTCGACGATGGATTTGATTATAAAGGAAGTCACCGACCCTTTTACGACTCAAAAAATGGGCAAAGCTGGCGTTGTTAATATCATTGACTTAGCAAATATTGATTCGTGTGGTTTTATTGCGACGGAGGATTTGGGTAGAAAAATCAATGATAAGCAATTTGAAATACTCGGAAGAGTGGACGCTGGAGATATGAGAGGTTGTAATTTGATGGTGTTGGAGTAGAGAAAAGCACCAAGTCACTAAACCGAATTTTGCCCTTATAAAAACATAAAACTTGTAACTATTCAGCTAGCTGAATGATTATTTATAAACCACTAATGATTATTAGTTTAATTCGTTTAATTGACCACGTAAAATCAAAAAGAAATTAGTACTTCCTATAAAAAAGTCTGATTATAACGAATTGCAGTGACGCACCTAAAGGCGCTTATACTCTTTTAATCACAAAATTGCTAC
>CAKZLT010000566.1 GCA_937127195.1 uncultured Saprospiraceae bacterium | reverse complement strand
GCATCGCTAAGGCGAGTATTTTTAACGCAGTATAAATGAAAAACAATAAGTTCGACTGGTAGGTTATTTTTTGCCTACTCCCTAATCCTTCATTTGTCATTATTATATTCATAGTTCCAACCGATGCGTAACCTAATCCAGTTTTTAGTTCGCTATAATGCTTTCTTCCTTTTTGTGTTGCTGGAGATTATCTCTTTTTCACTTATTGTGAATACAGGTAGTGAAGCACAGACAAAGGTATGGCTAAGCTCTTCTAATAGTATTACAGGATTCTTTTCAGAAAAATATAATAACTTCATTCAATACTGGAACTTACCAGAAGAAAACCTCAAACTACAAAAAGAAAATGCGCTTCTAAAATCTGATTTACGTCGCAGTAAATTTAATAATGCGATTGATTCGGGCATCATTTACGACTCGCTCTACGAACAACAATACGATTATATTCCTGCCTTAGTAATTAATAATTCGGTCAATCTTCAAAACAATTATTTGACACTTAATCGTGGTAAAAAACACGGTATTGAAACGAATACAGGTGTTATTACCAGCGATGGAATTGTCGGAATCGTCTTAAATTCTAGCCAAAGATATTCTACTGTCTTGTCTATTTTGCATCGAGATACTAAGATTAGTGCCATGATTCAGCGCAACGGTTATCATGGTTCACTGGTTTGGAAAAACATGAACCCAAGTAATATGACATTAGATGCCATTCCTAAACATGCTGACGTGGAGGTGAATGATACTATTATTACAAGTGGTTATTCAAGTATTTTTCCGAAAGGTGTAATGATTGGCGTTGTTGATACTTTTTGGTTTGAAGCAGGAAGTAATTTTTATACCATAGATGTCAAATTGAGTGCTGACCTGAATAAAGTCAAAAGTACTTATGTGATTAAGGATTATTTTAGAGAAGAGAAAAAGGAACTCGAAAAGAATACGATAGATGAGTAATGCACTTATAGGCAATGTTATCCGTTTTGTAATGATATATCTATTTCAAGTATTGATTCTATTCAATGTTGAAATGTATGAGTATGTCAACTTGCTTTTTTATCCTATTTTCATTCTTTTATTACCAATTAGAACGCCACATTCATTGCTTATTTTTATAGCTTTTGTGGTAGGGGTCTCTATTGGAATGTATAATAATGCAGTTGGAGAACACGCTGCCGCATCCGTTTTGATTGCCTTTCTTCGTCCTACTGTACTCAGCATTCTAGAACCTAGAGGCGGCTATGATGCTAATCAAAGCCCAACCAAACATTATTTAGGTTTCAGTTGGTTTGCTCAATATGCTGGTATTTTGATATTCATTCACTTTGTCGCACTGTTCAGTCTCGAAGTTATGGGATTTGGTTCTATTGTCATTTTCAAAATCATTTTGAGTTACATCATTTCTATGATGATTATCTTTTTATACACTTTAATATTTAATCCCAAATCCTAACCTTTAAAAACTAACAATAAATTTCCTCCTTGTCTGTATCTTATTGGACTTTGATTAAGCGTCGGACGCTTTTTTCGTATTTTTTATAAAAAAAGTCAATTTCGTTTATCCAATCCCCAAAGCAATTTTCCTCTGATATTTGCATGAAAATTAGAATTATGTAATCGTATCAATTTAAACTTAAAATCCGCCTTTCTGACTGCTATAATATAATCAGAAGTCACCGTTTCGAAGCGAGAATCCAGTGTGCAAAGAAAATTATTAGCTCGACCTTCTATCTGAAAAGACACTACTGCATCATCCGAAATAACCACAGGGCGAATATTTAGGTTATGTGGCGCGACTGGCGTAATGATAAAATTGTTAGAATTAGGAAAAATAATCGGGCCACCACAACTCAAAGAATATCCCGTTGAACCTGTTGGTGTTGCGATAATCAAACCATCCGCCCAATACGAATTCAGGTACTCACCATTGATATAAGTATGCACAATAATCATCGAAGAAGTATCTCGCTTCACTATTGTACAATCATTCAGAGCATAGTTATTACCCTCAAATATAGGCAGATTGCACTCCAGTTGTAGCAAACTACGTTTTTCTACCGTGAAAGCACCATTAACAATAGCTTCGACAGCTTCACGCATTTTGATTTTTTCGATATTCGCTAAAAACCCCAAACGCCCCAAATTCAAACCCGCCAATGGCAAATCCAAATCTCGAATCAAAATCGGTGTATCTAGAATTGTCCCGTCGCCACCAAGCGTAATCATAAAATCAGCATTAGCAGTTTTGAGGTCTTCATGTGTTTCAAATAACTCAATCGGTCTCTTGAAATGAATATGTTTTTTTAATGCTTCATGGTATATTTTAAAAATGGTCAACTCAATGCCCATATCTTCCATCAACTGGAAAAATGCCCTCGTTGTAGGTAAGTCTTTCGGCTTCAAATGTCGGCTGTATATCGCAAATCGCATTAAAAACTGACTTTATAGTGTAAATAAATTCCTCCTTCGTTGAGGTGATTGACGCTATATTCGATACTATATACATAATCGTGATACATCACAATATCCAATCCTAGACCGCCACTACGAAGATACGTATTCGTGAGACTATTTTCTTCATTATGAAATGGAGTATGAACATAACCATGGTCGGTATAAGCTTTTAAATATAATCTAAGCGGCATTTTTTTGAATGCTTTGATAAGCATAAATTTACCCCAATTAAATTCTTTATTCAATAACTCAAAACGTGTAAACGCCTTTCCAAACACATAATCTTGCCCATCAATTACATAATATTCATAGCCTCGAATGAAATCTTCAAAGTAGCCCAAAGCTCTCGAATTGTAAAAAGGCTGCTTCTGATTAATCAATCCCAAACGCCCACGAACAACTCCACCTGTCGAAAATCGTCCAAATTTCCAATACTTTCCATAAGTTGCACCAATGTATAAAGAATTGATTTCATTAAAAACACCGAATCCCTCTTTTAATACATTCGCTTGTATAAAATAGCCTTTCATTGGATAACGGCTAAAATCCCTTTTGTCATAAATGTATTGATAATCCAAAGCCAAGTATTGTAATCGAGTTGCGCCATCCAAAAAGAAATCTGGATTCAAAGCTGTAACCGTTTCCGTCGTTCCGTAATCTCTATAATTGAGCATCAATTGATGTTTGGCAAAGTTCTCAGGACGGTAAGTAATTCCTCCATCTAAGTAAAAACGCCTTAATAAATATTCGTCATCCTCTCGATGAAACTCCAAAACATTTTCCTTCGTTCGATAACCAACATCATGACTTCTAGTATAAAATATATTCCCCAATACGCCTATCGTCTGTGCCTTATTCAAATAAGGGCGACTATAATAAAGATTAAGTCCTTGCAAATAGCCTATTTGTGCAACCGCCTTGAAGTAATCTTTTCTACCTGTAAAGTTCGTATGAATTAAATACAATCCGAGATTAACGCGATTCAAGGCGCGATTCTGCTCTACCCACCACACATTAAAATTTCTATCCGCAAAACTCACCACTATCAACGGAAACAAATACCAATCTTCAACTACCTTAATATTCAATTTCAATTGTCCATCACTCCAATCTGTAATATTAATTTCTACCTGATTAAACAAATCCGCATTCATCAAAAGCCGATGATTACGTTCAATTCGTCTCATTACATTAGTCGTCGAAATAGTATCCCCAACCTCAAAATCCATCTCTCGCAATGCGATTTTGGTCTTCGTTCGCTTATTCCCCTCCAGAGTAATTTCCTTTACAGTCACGTATTCGTTCTGCGCCAATAAGCCATTTGAGGCAATCGTAAATAAGAGAATGGTAATTATTAGTCGCATTGATAAGATATTTATAAAGTTTTATGCTCTTTTTTATAAAAATATACAAAACCTTTTATAAAAAGGAGAAATGTAACTGATATAACTAAAAGAGGCTTTCATCATAGTCACAAATGTGATTATGATGAAAGCCTCTTCAACTTTTCTTAAGAAAAAAGAAAATAGTATTTTCTTATCCTTTAGCTGCTGCGTAACGCTTAGTCACTTCTTCCCAATTAACTACATTGAAAAAAGCAGTAACATAATCAGGACGACGATTTTGGTAATTCAAGTAGTAGGCGTGTTCCCATACATCAATTCCCAAAATTGGTGTACCTTTTACTTCTGCCACATCCATCAAAGGATTATCTTGATTAGGAGTAGAAGTTACTGCCAATTCACCGTCAGCCGTTACGATTAGCCAAGCCCATCCTGAACCAAAGCGCGTACCTGCTGCTTTGCTGAATGCCTCTTTGAAGCCATCATAAGAACCAAAAGTACTGTCAATAGCTGCACCCAAATCACCTGAAGGTGCTCCGCCGCCCTTCGGTGACATCACTGACCAGAACAATCCGTGATTGTAAAATCCGCCGCCATTGTTACGAACGCCTCCTGAGTGCTTAGAAACATTAGCTAAAAGCTCCTCAATAGATTTACCTTCAAGGTCAGAACCTTCGATAGCTGCGTTTAATTTTTTTGTATATCCTGCATGGTGCTTTCCGTGATGGATTCCCATGGTTCTTCCGTCGATATGTGGCTCAAGTGCGTCTTGTGCGTAAGGTAATGCTGGTAATTCGAAAGCCATTACACTATGGTATTTTAGTTGTTAAAAAATATTATTATTATTTGAGTAATTATTATCCAATAAATAAATTCAAAATATTGATTTTTCTTCTTGAATACTTCCAATAACAGCTATCTCATGTTAGTTAGAAGACATTACTACTATAAATTTGTTATAATGATAACAAAAATAAAGGTAATAAGTTTTTATTATAAAAGGCAGTTTCCTGTTCAAGATTTTTTAGAATAAGATTTATGACAAAAATTGAGTACAAAATATGCTATTTTGTCAGATTTAACGCAAATGTGGCAGTTGCAATGTTTTTATTTTCAATGCGATTTTTTTGTTTTCTTTTTTAAAAAAACACAAAACATTGACTATCAAACAATTAATCTACACCAAACACCCTGCATTGAAGTTAAATAGTTGCTTATTGGTATGAATAATGCAAAACAAGAAATAGATACTAATGAATATTTACCCCAATAATTATAAAAAACACGGAATCTATCTGCATAGCTAGATTACAAAAAAATAAGAATTATGGAATATATGGTCACTTGCGATTTACCTAGTACTTTGACACCAGACTTTTTGGAATTGATTCCTGAACAGAGGGAAATAGTAGATAAAATGTTTCAAAAAGGGACTTTGACTAGCTATATCTTAGCATTAGACCGTTCAAAATTATGGATTACTATTCTAGGTACTAATGAAGAGGAAGTAATGGAAAAATTAGCAAAACTTCCGTTAATGCCTTATATGAGAGTCGAAATTTATGAATTAGCATTCCATAATGCTGCAAGAGTTGTATTGCCAGCAGTCTCTTTGAATTAAAAAACAAAACAGGATTGGTATTCAGTGAAGAAAAAATTTTAAGTAGTCAGATAAAAAAGAAGCGAGCAGTCGAACAAGTAGTTTGGCTGCTCGCTTCTTTTATAAAAAAAATCGTCGTAATAAATCTTATTCACACATTTTTTAGACTTAATCAAGTATTTATTATTTTACAATAGGATAGAACACGTATTTTTGTAAAAAGAAATCACGTTTTTTATAAAAAAAAGAAAAATAAGAATGAATAAAATATCAATTCTCTTTTTTGTCAGCTTTATCATTTTGGTCTTAGGATGTAAAAATGAAAAAGTAACCAATGAAAATCCAACGGATAATAAAATCACTGAAAAGGATACCGCTCAAGTAAAATCAAAAATTAATCAGAATGAATTGATTAAAAAAGTCGAAGATTACACCGCAAGCAATACTGAAGGCGAAGTTATCACACCAAAATCTACACCTAAAAAATGGATGATTGTACCAGGTACAAGAGTCGGAGAAATCAAAAAAAATAGCTCTCTAAAGAGTCTTGAAGCAACTTATGGAAAGAAAAACATCGTAATAGAAGGCGTGGTAACACTTGGGCGTTCTCCAGAAGGTAACTTAATTAAAGGTATCAAAACAAAAATATTTAGGGGAAGAGATAACGAAATCGAAGTCGTCTGGAGTGATACCGCAAACATCAAAAATCCCGTAGTTGTCCGAGTATTAGGTACAGAAAAAGGCGATTGGATTACCAATAGCAATGTAAAAATAGGCACACCATTAGATTATTTGATAATCTTGAATACAAAGGATTTTTACTTCTTAGGATTTGATGAAGAGACCTACGAAGGTCAATACAATGGCATTGTCACGTGGGATAAAGGGCGATTACCTAATACATTTGGGCTTCATTTATCACCAAGTTTGATGTCTAAGACTTTGCCTATTTTTAATAATTTTAAGACATTAGCCAAATTTCCAACTAATCATCCTGATGTACCAAGTTTAGGATTAAGTGTTGGTCAAATGAGCTTTACTTTCAATTAAAATTGCGGGTTGCGAGTTACCTGTTACGGGTTGGCTGCCGCTGCTTTGTGAACTAATAGTGGTAGTCAACCCGTAACTCGTAACATTTTTTTATCTATTCAGCACGTCTAAAAAATGATTAAATAGATAATTTAAAGGGCTACGAACAAAAGAGTCTCTGTTCTAAATAGCAACTATTTTTGTTTGAAACAAAAAGTTTTGTTTAATTTTGAAAAAAACTAGAATAATACTCGTAGTTTTACAGAAGCAATATTAAAAAACGCAAAATACTCAGGTGTGTTCTCATCAGAGAGTATCTACTCCTTGTAATTCTAACAAGTTATGATAAAGCGACTATTAGTTAAAAATTATGCCATCATCGAAGAGGTCAAAATCGAATATTCTGATAACTTGACCATCATTACGGGCGAGACGGGCGCAGGTAAATCAATTATGCTGGGTGCGCTCGGCTTGATTATGGGCGAACGCGCGGATGGTAAAACACTCAATAATCCAAATAAGAAGTGTATTATTGAAGGATATTTTGATGTGCTGGCTTATGACTTGAAAGATTTTTTTGAGGAACATGATATAGATTATGATACGGAAGTTGTCTTGCGCAGAGAAATCACTCCTTCTGGAAAATCAAGAGCATTTGTCAATGACTCACCCGTTAGATTACCTATTTTGAAGGCTTTAAGCCTCAAATTGATTGATTTGCATCGTCAGTTTGATACATTAGATATTCAGAATGAAGCGTTTCAATTAAGAATGATTGATGCACTTGCTAACAATAAAAAAACCTTAACTGCTTATAAAAAGCTATATAAAACCTTTAATAAGAATACTAAAAAACTCCAACAACTCCGTGACCAAAGTGAAAAAGACGCTAAAGAAATGGATTTTTTACTATTTCAATTAGAAGAACTAAGCACAGCAGAGTTGGGCGTTGATGAGCAAGAACAACTAGAATCTGAGTTGGCTACACTAACCAATGCGGAGAATATCAAGCAAACCTTATCTGCCGCTTATCTACAATTGAACGAAAGCGAACAATCTACAATTGGTTCTTTACAGGATATTTCACTACAAATTAGCCAAATTGCAGGCTTTCATAAAGGCTTAGAAAAGGCGTATGCACGCTTCGAGGGTTTAATTTATGAATTAGAAGATTTGGCTGGAGAGTTTAGTAATATTAGTGAAAATACAGAATTTGACCAAGAGCGAATTACCGAGCTTTCGGAACGATTAGACTTAATTTATAGATTACAAAACAAACACAAAACGGTAAATATTGCTGGTTTATTAGAAATTCAAGAATCTCTAGAAAATCAAACAAAAGGTTTTGGAGACTTGACCAATCAAATCAATTCATTAGAAAAGACGATTGGAGAACAGGAGTCCGAATTGCGTGAAATTGCTAAAATTTTATCAGAAAGAAGGCACAAGAAAACAGACTTTTTTGAAAGAAAAGTCCATGAAATGCTCAGTGAACTATCAATGAAGCATGCAAAACTCCAAATAGATATTAAATCTCTAAAGGAACTCACGCCAACGGGTTTAGACCAAGTAAATTTCCTTTTTAGTGCTAATAAAGGTGGTCGAATGGATTTGATAAAAGGTGTTGCTTCGGGTGGAGAATTATCAAGATTGGCTCTGTGTACGAAGTCGTTAGTTGCTGGTGCTATTCCTTTGCCAACGATTATTTTTGATGAAATCGACTCTGGTGTTTCGGGTGACGTGGCACAACGAATGGCTGTGATTCTTAAAAAATTATCTCGTGACCATCAAGTGGTTTCTATTACACATACACCACAAATTGCCGCAAAAGCGGATAAGCATTTCTTCGTGTATAAGGAAGTCGTCGGTGAAACGACCAAATCTAATGTCAAACTATTGAACCGTAAGGAGCGCGTGCAAGAGTTGGCTATTATGTTGAGTGGAAATCCTCCTTCTGAGTATGCGGTGAGTAATGCGGTGGATATGTTGGGGTAAAAGAATAAATAGTTAAGGAGTAGGCAAAAATGCTTTAGTTAGTAGCATGGAAATCAGTTAATTTTGTCCAACTACTTTACACACTTAGTGAAGAAAAATAAATAAGTTGCACCATTATACAACTTTATTTTTTTCTGATTATAACGAATTGCAGTGACGCACCTAAAGGCGCTTATACTCTTTTAATCACAAAATTGCTACAAACA
>CAKZLT010000565.1 GCA_937127195.1 uncultured Saprospiraceae bacterium | reverse complement strand
TTGAATAATAAACCAATTCTTTCGTTAGGTCTTCAATATTTTGAGTATCAAAACTATCAACAAGCATAGCTATTGTTTCTGCTATTGTTTTGGCTTGCTGATATACATTTAAGTTTTTATATATATTTTGCATATTGGGTTTCACTAAAGTTTTCAATTGTTTTAATCTTACTGGGTGTTTTACTATTTCTTTATAGGAACTATTATGCCAAAGAAATAGTAAATTTATAGAATTGGGCTTTTTCTTTATTTTTCTTCACTTAATGCATATTAAATGTTTTTTTTAAAAGAAACCGTAACAATACAATAATATTATCGCACAAAAAACAAACAAAAACAAACTACAACTGCCTATTAATCAGCAACAAACAACTTATAACTATCAAATAAAAACAGTAGATGAATTGATTTGTAAATTGATTTTTTCTTTAAAATTGGTTAATAATATGGAAAGTAGCGACAGCAGTAGCCGTCATTACGTTCATTGAAGTATTGATTCCATGCATAGGAATATGGATTGAAACATCCATTTCTTCTAATATTTCTTTAGAAACACCTTGGTTTTCTGCTCCAATAATTAATAAAACAGGCGAATTGATGTCAAGAGAGGTATAAGGAATACTTTGAGAAGTGATTTCGAGAGCTATGGTTTGATATTGTTTTTTTAAATTTAAAAAATCTTCAAAAGAAGAGACAATAGAACTCGGAACGTATTTTTGAGTCGAACGAGCTGTTCGTTGCAATCTTTTATCAGCTAAACTATGATTACAATTGTATAAATATATATGACTAATATTGGCGGCATCCGCTATTCTAAAAATACCACCAATATTCTTTGCATCATCCAAACTATCTAATAAAAGACTCAAAGGTTTTCGACTGTTATTAATGAAAGCTAACCTTTCCTCAAAACTTCCTCTTTCGTCTTTATATTCTAATTGTTTGTTATTCATTATATGTTTTTTTAATCACGTATTGATTCTGGTTTTTTTAATGCTACTGCTATTAATCGAAACAGCGATAGAATAAACTAGCAACAAGAAGCTAGAAATAACCGTATTTTCTAACTCCATTCCAATACAATCTTCCCAAAATGTTGACCTGTTTCTTGATAACGAAAAGCACTAGCTAATTCGTCAAACTCAAAACTTTTGTCTATTACAGGTTTAAAACCATTTAAGTTAATAGCTTTTATCATTGCTTCTTGTGACAATCGACTATCCACTGCAATTCCCGTTAGTTTCAAATGTTTAAAGAATAACTTCGGAAAGGTAATTGAACCTTTGCGACCATCACCCAAAATTCCAATAGAAATAATACTTCCGCCAATTGTAGCAGCTTCGATAGATTGTTGCATAGTAGAACCTCCGCCAACATCCAAAACGTGATCAA
Organism: uncultured Saprospiraceae bacterium; assembly: GCA_937127195.1. Classification (GTDB taxonomy): domain Bacteria; phylum Bacteroidota; class Bacteroidia; order Chitinophagales; family Saprospiraceae; genus CAKZLL01. The sequence continues at coordinate 7,251 of CAKZLT010000565.1, read as the reverse complement.
CTCCTCCGTTTGTGAGTTTGTTAATTGTTTTTCCCCATCTAGTATCTGTTTTGTAATTGACCACTTCCGTTACGCCCATGGCTTTTAATCGCTCCGCTTTGGCTTCCGAAGAAGTTGTAGCGAACACTTGCGCGCCTGCGGCCAATGCAATTTGCAACCCAAAAATAGACATTCCGCCAGTCCCTTCTATCAATACCTTATCGCCCGCTTTTATATTACCTTCAGTAACTAATCCACGCCATGCGGTCAATGCAGCACAGGGTAAAGTTGCAGCTTCTGCAAAAGTATAACCATTAGGTATTTTTGTTAAAGAAGCCGCCGAAACGCAAGATTGTTCCGTTATATAACCATTGATTGTTTCACCCGAAATACCTTTTGTTTTTGCAACGGTTGGTCGTCCGTCTATCCAATTAGGAAAAAACAAAGACATTACTTTATCACCAATTTGCCACTCTGAAACACCTTCTCCAGTTGCTATGATTTCTCCAGCTCCATCAGACATAGGGATTCTATCCGCTGGAACAGGAATACCACCAATTGCTACCAAATAATCATGAAAATTCAGAGATGTTGCTCGCCATCGAACTAAAACTTCTCCTAATTTTGGCTCGACTGTCGGATGTTTTATTATTTTTAAGTTATCTAAACCACCTCCGTTAGTTATAATTGACTTCATAGGCTATTATTTTATTATGGTCAAACTTGTCTGAATCTTTCAAACGATTGCCAATATTTGTCTTTATATATGTTATGTGAAAAAGTAAATTGACTCGTGTATTTTTCTAAAAATTGATACATTACCTTTGAAGGTTTACGAAATTCTTTACAAGTAAAATAAATCTCTCTTAAACTATTACCTGTTTGTCGTCCAATATTCAAATAACCATCCGCATCACTAAGTTGAACCATCAATTCATCTTCCAATTGATTTAACAACTCCAATGTTTCACTATCAGGCATACCTGTATCACCACCATCATAACCAATATTCAGCCTAAAAACCCAAGGATGAGAAGCTTTACTATCCCATTGAAGTAATGTTGTATTAATGATAGCTATTAAGCCATTTCCATTTTCAAATTCGCCTTCAAAACAAGAATAACCGTCATCTTTTGTATTATAACGAGTTCCGTTATATTTTTCTACAAATTCTTTTTCTCTCCAAATAAGAAATGCTTTTAGTTTAGAAATAGGAATGAGTTCCTCTTCTGCCTCCTCTTTAGAAATGACTTTTAGGTTATCAATAGTAGTAATAGCATTAAGCTCCCCTAAGTAATTATCTAATAATATCCAGACTCCATTAGTAATAGTTGATGCATCTTTTTCTTGATAATCATCATAAACGATATTAATATCAACTTCGTCAGGGTAATTTTTATGGTTATTCGGATAAAAAAAGAGGTTCTTACTGTTATAAGTATAACCTTCCATTCTAATACCTATATTTTTAATATCCTGCTGAGGTTTTAATGCTGTAAATTTCCAATTAGAGAATATAGGGGCTGAGTTAATCAACTCTTCTACAAATACGATATTTTTAATAACACCATCTGGAGAAACTACTAATTCGACTGAACCATCAGGAGACATTCCAACCAAGAAGTTAAACCCCTGATTGACTTCTTTTAGTTTAGAGGATAGTTCATTGAAAAAACCTTCAATGCCTTGTTTGTTTTTAATTATTTTATAAAATGCTTCTTCTTTGGTTTGAAACCAATCCCAAAAATTGGTGTAATTATTCATTAGATATGGTTAATATAATTTTTAAAATGTTCTAAATTGGCTTTATAAGAGATGTTTTGTTTATTAGCCTTTATTCACAAGAATTAATATGCCTACAAAATCATCTTTCAATTTTAGAATACGTTGCTTTTTCGTAAGGTAGCTATGGCTATCTCTCTCAAAACCACCTTTTCTAAAATCAAAATCTGCATTTTTCGACTATAAGAATTCTTGTGAAGAAAGACTATTTAGTTATTGTTTTAAATTGAAGTTCACTATTTAAAGTATAGTGAACTTCAATTTAAAAATCTACTTCAAAGCTATTTTCATTTTCACAGGTTGATGGTCAGAATATTCAAAATCCACATCAACACCTTCCGTTTTTAATACTTCTACATTAGGAGAAGTCAAAAAGAAATCAATCAAAGTAACAAATGTTTCTTTTTCTTGACCTCGATAAGATTCTGTTAATTTTCTATTAGTTGGTGTCGTTTCATCATAAGCCCAAGTCCAACCTTCTGGCAAAAAGTCAGGTGCAATATTAATCTGATAATAAGCATCAGGTGTGATTTCTGGTCTAAAAGTATTTGGTTTGAAGCTAGGAGGACATTGATTCCAATCTGCTCCTACAATTACATAATTCCCTTTTTCGTATTCTTCAAGGATAAGAGTTTTCAAATAATCCATTTCCTGCTTCTTCAAAACACCGCCCTCGTCATAGGCTGAATTGTGAGAATTAACCACAATCAGTTCCTTTCCATTTTTTACATTATAACGATGAATTGCCATACATCTATCCAAATGAAAGATATTGTTGGGCCAAGCATAACCGCCAGGCAATTGATGACGTTGCGGTGTGTGAGGCTGAAATTTGCTGTAAGTTGCCAAGCCACTTTTGATGCGTCCCATTACGTTAAAAGGCTCTGCAACAGGCAAAGGCACTCTAGTTACATTATAATTAGTAGCATAAGTTGAAGCATAACTTTGAAGTGTTTTAGCGTATTTTTCATATTCATTATGATAATAACTACGCTTAGAACCAGCATCAACTTCTTGTAATAAATAAAAATCAACTGAATTTTCTACTAAAGTTTTAGCTGCTCCTGTTATATTTTTACTAACCATTTCTTCGGTTGCTCTAATCATTTTATCGCCAGAGGTTAACATTTTTCCAGAATCATAAAAAAAATTAGACTCTGCACCTAATCCTCCATAACCAACATTCCAAATCATAAAATCCAATGTATCGGTGTTAATAGTATCAAGGTTTGTTGTTCCTTTTACCTCTAAATCAATGAGTTGTTCTGGTTGAAAATCTGTCGCTGTTCCGTGAGCGATTGCAATAATTACATATAATAAGAATAGTCCAATTAGCCCTAAAATACTGTAAATTACTCTTTTTATTATTTTCATTAGTGTAATGTATTGATTTGTTTTAATTTTATATTTTCAATTTTTTTCAAAAAAAATAAAGATACGGTTATTTTTGTTTCTTAAAAAAAGAATAAATCAATCAAGGCGACTATTTTTAGAATAAACTAGAACTATTATATAATAGACTTTAATTAAATACACAAAATGAAAAATCCATTTATTGTCATTTTTATTTTTTTGACTTGTGGCACATTATCCGCCCAGCCATTAACAAAATATTGGGTTCAGTTCACTAATAAAGCTGGAAGTCCTTATAGTATAGATAATCCTGAAGTGTTTTTATCTCCACGAGCAATTGAACGTAGAAAAAAATATAACATTCCTATTAAAACAAATGACTTACCTGTTAATCCTAAATATATCAAGAAACTTCAATCATTAGGTTGTGAAATTTATACAACTTCCAAGTGGTTCAATGCGGCAACAGTCTATTGTCCTGATAAAAAAACCTTAAAGAGACTAAAAGCATTATCTTTTGTAAAAAAGACGGAAGCCGTTGGACGTTATTACAAAAAAAATCCTAAACGTACACGACCAAAAGTTCGCGATCAGAAAGCAAAATATTATCAAGAAGATAAATATTTTGGTTTTGGTCGTAATCAAATTGAAATGCTAAACGGAGATATTTTGCATAGAATGGGGTACGATGGAACGGGAATGTTGGTTGCGGTTTTGGATGGTGGCTTTAGTAATGTTGATATAATGCCATTTTTTGATACCCTCAGAGCAACTAACCGTATTTTGGAAGGACGTGATTTGGTGGATAATGATGATTATGTTTATGAATCGAGTTCTCATGGTTCTCATGTGCTTTCGACTATGGCTGCTAACCTTCCAGGTATGCTTGTAGGAACAGCCCCTGGTGCAACTTATGTTTGTATAAAAACGGAAGATGTTCGTTCTGAACTTAGAATCGAAGAAGATAACTGGGTAGCTGGTGCAGAGTATGCGGATAGTTTAGGTGTAGATGTTATTAACTCTTCGTTGGGTTATACCACTTTTAATATTAAATCCATGAGTCACGAATATAAAGACTTGGATGGAAACACTTCAAGGGCAACTATTGGGGCTGATATTGCTGCAAGCAAAGGAATGTTAGTAGTGGTTAGTGCTGGAAATGAAGGAAATGGACGTTGGAAATACGTGGGAGCACCAGCAGATGCAGACAGCGTCATGGCAGTTGGTGCGTTAGATAGGGATGGCGATAGAGTTAAATTTAGTTCGCAAGGCCCTACCGCTGATGGTCGAGTAAAGCCGAGTGTAATGGCACGAGGAGGAAAATCAGTCGTTGGTTCATTGTATTCTTATGAAGTCGATTCTGTGGATGGAACATCATTTGCGTCACCGATTATGGCAGGAATGGTTACTTCTCTTTGGCAAGCATTTCCGAATAAAACCAATATGGAAATTATTCGTGCAATAGAAAAATCTGCTGATAGATATGACAGCCCAGATAAAAAACATGGACATGGAACTCCTGATTTTTATAAGGCTTATCGTCTGTTACAGGGTGAGAGTCAAGTGAAAAATAAGAAAAAAGAACGTCCAGGAATAGTAAAACGTAATTTTGTGGAAACAATGAAAATAGCTAAAGAAAAAGGCAAAATAATTAAGCCATAAAGGCAAAAAAACTAAAGAGTTCCCAAAGTTTTTTAGGTCTTTATTGGAGAATGGTTCTTTTGAATAATCAAACAAAATGGGAATACCTCAAATTTTCACAGCATATTTTTATGAGTGTGAGAATTTGAGGTGCGCCAAAAAAAATGAAATGAAATGAAAAATCTATATTTTGTTATATTCTTTGCCATGATATTTTTTGCTTGTAATGAAGATAACCTTCCAGCTATTGAGTACGAAGATTTTGAAGTGGATTTTTGTTATTCCTATATGAATGATGGACGATACATTATTAACGACTCTGCTGAATATCGGACTATTATGGAGACCTTTAAGTTAGACACATTGGACTTTCCTGAATGCACAGATAGTTTCTTTTTGAAAAAAATTGACTTTAAAAATAAAACTTTATTAGGTTATCGTATTTGTGGCTCAGGTTGCGAAACGATTTTTAACAGAGAAGTACTTTTGGATGAAGCCAATCAAAAATACGTTTATAAAGTTTTGGTCAAAGAAGTTGGAGCCTGTGAGCCATTACGCTGTGATATGAACTGGGTACTTATTCCTAAAATACCAGAAGGTTACTTTGTAGAGTTTTTGTAGCTATTCTTTTAATAGTAGAGCGACAAGGCTCGTCACACTACGGTGTTTTTTTTAAAAAAACTTTTGAAACGCTGTTGTACCTTTCACAAAAAAGCAATGACAAACTAATGCAGAAATACACGCTTTTAGAACTGAATGAATTTATAAAAAAAGTCATTGCGCTTAATTTGCCCGATGAGCTTTGGATCAATTGCGAAATCTCTCAAGCTGGACGGTCTCGTGGGCAGATGTATTTGGAATTTATTCAGAAGGATGAAGTTTCTAATCAGATTTTAGCACAATCGAAGGCGATTCTTTGGAGTCGTGATTATCATCGAATTCGTAAGGAAAAAGGCGAAGTGATTGACCAAATTTTACAAAATGGGCAATCTGTATTAGTCAAAGTAAAAGCGAAATATAGCGAAAGATATGGTTTGAGTTTGGTTATAAAAGATATTGATACAGCTTTTACCTTAGGAAAAATGGCTCTCAAACGGCAAAAAACTATTGATGAATTACTAAAATTAGGCTTAATTGGTCGAAACAAAGTGCATGAATTGCCGCTTGTTATTCAGAGAATTGCGGTTATTTCGAGCGAAACGGCGGCTGGTTATCAGGATTTTATCAATCAACTAAAACAAAATGAATGGCAATACAAATTTCAAACAGAACTAGTAAATGCTGCGATGCAAGGAGAAAAAACAGCCGATGAAGTTTCTGATGGATTAAAATATATTAGTGCAAATGCAGAACGGTATGATATTGTAGTTATAATTCGTGGTGGTGGTGCAAAACTAGATTTGGCGGCATTCGACCATTTCAATATTGCCAAAAATATCGCTCAAGCGAATTTGCCAGTCTTAACGGGAATTGGTCACGAAATAGATGATACTATCGCGGATATGGTGGCGCATACGAAGCTCAAAACGCCGACTGCTGTTGCTGATTTTATCATTCAACATAATATTAGATTAGAAGGAGAATTAGAACAAATCTATTTGCAGATTGTAGAAAAAGCTCATTTGCAGTGCCAATCTAAGGGGCAAAGCCTACAAAATATAGAACATCAATTAATTTTTTTGACTCAAAATATGCTCAAAGATGCAGATCGGTTGCTTGATTATATTGATAAATCATTGCCTAAAAACATTAAGCAAAATCTAAAAAATAAACGAATTATGCTCGAAGGTTTAGAGAGAAACATCGCTTTATTAAGTCCCGAGAATGCCCTAAAACGAGGTTTTACGATTACTTTAAAAAATGGTGTTCCTATGACGAGTCAAGCAGATTTGGAAGTTGGCGATGTTATTCAGACGGTTTTGAAGGATGGTCAAGTGAGCAGTATCGTTGAGTAGAAAAGAATTGACATTTTAAAATATAACATCCAGAAAGAGATAACAAATGATTATCTTCTAAAATTGACTAGAAAAACGGAAGAGAACGCTTCTTATGGAGGTTCTCTTGTAAATAAATTTTGAAAGCGTTAATAAATAAAAGAAGAGTCATTTCTTAAAAATAAGTAATGACTCTTTCTTCATAATAGATTTTCAAAAAAAATTACCTTTTAGTTAATAAAAACGCGTATCCAGGAGAGGCATTGCCACCTTTAATAGATTTTGCTTCTAATTTGTTAAGCGATTTTACTTCTAACTTTTTGATAGACTTTTTAATTTTTTTCATTTCTGTTTTTTTTATGAATACATTAATGACATAAATATAATTAAAAAACACATATAAAGCAACTAAAATATGATGTAATATTTCAATTCATCTAAATTTACTGACTACTTAGGGAATAAGAACTAAAAAAATATGAATATATTAGACTTTATTCTAAAATGGTTTTGTAATGAATGGAAATTTAGATTTTAAATCTAATCAAGGCGGTAAAAGCGG
>CAKZLT010000564.1 GCA_937127195.1 uncultured Saprospiraceae bacterium | reverse complement strand
TTACACATTATGGAGTAATTGGTAATAATTCAAAAAATAAAAAGGAAAAGTTATTTCATAATCAGTCATTTTTATCAAAATTTGCGAGTGACATTCCTGATGAAATTATTAGTAAAGTATATATATATTTAAAAGAAATTAATATTATCAATGCTACCAATTCTCAAATGCTTGCTCCTCATAGTAAAAAAATAAAACAAAGAATAAATACAGACAAAGTCTTTTTCAATAAAATTAATAACTTGCTGAAACATTCTGATTTTGGGATTAATAAGATTTCGAGTAATCAAATAACTTTTGATGAAAATGATTTAAAAATCCCAACCGATTTACCAGATAATTTAAAGGAAAAAATAGTTGAATCCTTAAAAAATAATTATGATTTAAAAAGTTATCACAATTTTTATAAAAATGGAAAATTCTTACATGGAGAAGCCGAACTTCCTTTTGAAGAAGAATCAACTGGTACTAAAACAGTACTAATACTGGGCGGTTTATTGCTCGAAGCTTTAGAAAAAGGTAAAACCATATTCGTTGATGAACTAGATACAAGTTTACATACTTACTTAGGCAAGCTTTTAGTAATGCTTTTTCAAAATGAAAAAGTTAATAATAAAAATGCTCAATTAGTTTTTATTAGTCATGATACGAATTTATTAGATAGAACACTTCTACGAAAAGACCAGATATGGTTTACAGAAAAAAATGAAGAAGGTGTAACAGATTTGATATGTTTACAAGATTTTACAGATGTAAGGCAAAATACGCCTTATGAGAAATGGTATTTAGCTGGTAAATTTGGAGCATTACCAAATCTCAAATCTATTGAAAAATTTTACTCAATATGAGAACTAATCATACGACACTTATTATTTGTGAGGGCGAAAAGACTGAACCTTTATTTTTTAAAAGTCTATTAGATTATATTGAGAAGGAAAAAAAGGAATTAGACACGATTGTAACACTTCGCCCTGAACCACCAGAAGAAGAAGATGAGGAAGTTAAGCCTAAGCCACAAAAACATAAACCTCCAAGAAAAACAAGAAAAACACACAAGGTAGAAAAAATAGATAAAGAACAAAAAAAGAAGACAGAAGGCTATCCTTTAAACTGGGTAATGGAAGGAAAAGCTGAACTGAACGACGAAACATTTGATGAGGTTTGGGTTGTATTTGACCATGATAATCATCCAAAAAGAAAAGAAGCATTTGATGAAGCTGATATAAAAGTAAATGAAAAAAAAGTACAAATTGCGTTCTCAAGTCGGTCTTTTGAATATTATCTATTAGTGCATTTTGAAAAAATTTATCGCACATTTGAAAAAACTGATTGTAAATTTGACGAAAATGTAGGAAAAGGACGAAAAAAAAGAAGCAAAGACCAACGGAATACTAAATTTGTTAGATGTTCTACAAGCCCAAGTAAATATCCCGAACTAGATTGTTATGGAAAAATATGTCTAAATGGATATGCACACGCTAAAGGCTATTGGAATAATTCTGATGACGAAAACTCCAAAGACAAAAAAGATTTCTTTCAAGAAATTGAAGGTAAATTAGAATTAGGATATGAAAATGCTGCTTGGGTTAGATATATGAGTGAGCAACATCAGGGTACAGAGCCTATTTATGAAAGAAATCCATATTTAACAACCGATAATATAGTTAAACGATTATTACTTAATAGAGAAAAACATGTATGGATTAATGCTTTTAGTAACCAAAGTATTGATGGACTTAAAATATGGATAGTTTCAAATCATTTATATATTCGAAATGAAACTAATGTCAGTATAGTTTTAAGTTCAATTACAGCCATTTATCGGACAGATGAAAAAACATTTGGCAATCAACAGATAATTTTTCCTACTAAAGATGTTAAGTTTGATATTTCGGAATACTTGAAAACAAATGTAGAATATTTTAAAATCAAATACGGAAAATATAATATTATGATTAGTTTGTAATAAGGCAAAACGTTTAATAGCGTTTATAACATAGTATAAAAAAGCCAATCTTTCACATTCGAAAGACTGGCTGAAATCTTTTATTAAAAATAAAAGGGGGAGTATTTCTTATTTTACAAAATGCTTAGTAATTACCGTTCCGTTTTCTTTTTGAATATGTAAAAGATATTGACCTTGAACTAAGTCACTCACATTCATTAAAAACGACTCACTATCTATTGCAAACTGTTTTATTCTCTGACCTAGCAAATTATAAATCGTCGCTTTTCCTTCTCCATTTATAATGTTCAATGTATTCTGAACTGGATTAGGAGAAAGTATTAATGATTTTCCATCTCTCTTATTTTGAACAACCACAGTAGTTGAATATTCATATTGACCATCAAAGTCAATTTGCTTCAAACGATAATAATTTAATCCAATTAAAGGTTTTTTATCATTAAAATGATAATTAGACAAATCACTCGTTGTATTATTTCCATGAATAAAACTGATGCTTTCCCATATTTTTCCATCAAAACTACGTTCTATCTCAAAGCCGTAATTATTAACTTCGGAAGCTGTTTGCCAATATAATTGAATCTGATTTCTATCAAAAATGGCTTTAAAAGTAGTTAATTCGATAGGTAAAACACAAGAAACTAAGTTTTCTAGTGCCGTAGAAACCTTTGCCCAGCCCGTTGCATCATTTCGAAGCTTTGTACTTTCTTGTTCTAAATGAACAAATCTACCTGTTGCAGCACTTGCCGCATTAGTACATGGTGTTGATTCTCCGTTAATGTATCTACCTTGTGTATTGGTTGTGCCAATCAATCGTGTCCAAGCGTCAATGTGACCTACTTTGAAAGTTAATGTTCCGTCGGTTGCCGCTAGAGTTGTTTTTAAATAATCAGCATAATCAGTTCCAGAAGGCGTATTTGTTGTTCCATTACTTAATATTGCGTAAGGATCAGAAGCATCTTTTGAAAAACCATGCAACTGAACAATAACAGCACTTGTAATATCGTCATGAATTTTATTCGATGTTGCTTGAAAACAATTATCTGCATTATGTGCCATATCCGAAGTTCTAAAATTTTCGGCAACTCCACCAGAACAAGCAGTCGTCGTACCAGAACAAGCAGAAAATCCAGTTTGATTGCAACGATGCGTACCTGCTAACATAAATAAACGAGCATTCGTATTTTTAAAACAATACGCCCCTTGGTTTCCTGTATTACTATCAAAAATAGGGTGCGGTGCTTGTATGATAATTTCTCGACAAGGTGCTGCATTAAAAACATAAGTTCCCCAGTAATTAGAGCCTGTTGCTGTTTTTTGTAACAAATAATATTGCTGACTTGGTGAAACCGAATTGTCTGTAAATAAAATAACTTCATAATCCAATGTTGCGGCATTTGTATTTGCCGTTGTTGTATTATCAGCTACTAAATTATCAATAATGGTTTCCCAGGTAGTAATATTTCCGCTTGTTGGCACTCCAAAATCATCCGTGCCTTCGTCTGGTAAATGATTAATAATTGTTCCAATATAATCTTCGATGTCCATTGTCATTGACACCAAACCTGTTGAAGTTGCTCCATCGTCATAAGCTCCAATATCATAAGGTGCAGAACGAGTTGTACCGCAAATATCATCGGTTGGAATATCTCCAGACGGTGCAGTTCCATTATCTGAAATGAAACTACGAGAAGTCGCAGCAAAATAAGAATGAACGCCACAAGTTGCTACCGTAGATAAATTTGGATCTCCAAAATAAGAAAACAAAGGACAAGTTCCAGAACCATCCGTGCAATTTTCAACCAGACTAGTAGTTTGTGAAATAGTCGAACCGCTAGCATAAATATCTTGACCACTTGTTGCGCCTGAATTATTGGCAACAATAGTATTGACAATATCCATTGTACCATCAGTGTGATAAATTCCTGCGCCTTGTCTTGTTCCTACAGTTGTAACGGTATTTTCTACAATGGTACAATTATATAAGTGATAGGCAGTTGCATCACTTAAAAATGCAAAACCACCTCTTGCCTGATCAGAACTTGATACACCAGCCGTATTATTTGACATTGTACAATTGATGAATTTATTGGTTGAACCGCTCTCCAATACATATAAACCACCACCATCATCACCCGCAGTATTACCATTGACCGTACATTTTGTCATTGTAAAGGTACTTGCTCCAAGATTAGCAATTCCGCCGCCATCTCCGCTACTTCCTTCTGCTTCATTATTATCAATAACACAATTCAAAAATGAAACTGTTCCATCACTTCCTGTAATATAAATTCCGCCGCCTCGGCTACCATTACACTTATTATTCGTAATAATTACATTTTCAAAACTGACATTGGTTGAAGCATCGCAATTAATCCGAACACCACCACCATTCTGTAATGTAGAAGAACCGCCTGTTTTTGCATAACCATTTTGAATAGTTATATTTTTAAAAATAACCGTCAAACCAGTTGTTAATATTTTAAAAACACCGTCAGTAGCATCCATTTGATTTGTGTTTGCTTGAATGGTGGTTGTAGTTTGTCCTTGTCCTTGAATGGTTAAATTTTTCGTGATATTGATATTACTCTCTGTATGTATAGCATCTTGAATATCTATAATATCACCAGATGATGCCGTAGCAATAGCGGCAGAAATTGTAGTTTCATTACATCCAGAAGCACAAACTGTGATTGTTGCACCTTTTATAGTTGGAGTCATCAGTATATTAAATAGTAGCAAATAGATTAGTTTGTTCATTAGTTCGTTTCTTTTTTTTGAAATACGCTCCAAAATAATAAAAAGCCTACTTGCATTAGCAAATAGACTTAAAGTTCATTTCAAATAATTTGAAACAAGGGAGTATCATTTCACAAAACGCTTAGTAATCACTGTTCCGTTTTCTTTTTGAATATGTAAAACATATTGACCTTCTGTTAAGTCA
>CAKZLT010000563.1 GCA_937127195.1 uncultured Saprospiraceae bacterium | reverse complement strand
GCATCGCTAAGGCGAGTATTTTTAACGCAGTATAAATGAAAAACAATAAGTTAGACTGGTAGGTTATTTTTTGCCTAATCCCTTAATCCAGTTAATCGTGTCGGATAGAAATCGTGTCGGTTTTAAAAACCGACACGATTTAACAACAAAAGATAGTCCGACAAAATTAGCTTGACTGACGACTAAGGCATATTTAGTTGTAATAAGGTTCTAAAAACCTTACATATTCGATTATCAAGTGTTTATTTGATTTTCAGAATCAATCAATCAATCAATCAATCAAATATAATTCAAATGAAGCGACCAACTCTTTTTTTATTGGTAATAATTTTTTTTCAAATAGGAAGTATCCCCCTAATTGGACAAAATGATATAGATACTACTTTTCCAACAATAGAAAACAACCCGAATATTAATTTAGACCAACTTGAAGAGGCAAAACCATTGCCAAAAAAGAAAGAAGCCGATAAGAAAAATAAAACAGCAGTAAGTATTGGTAAAAGCCAATCCTTTTTCACCAATATTATTCAAGGTCTTTTGGTAGTGTTTGTTGGAATTTTGGCTTGGTGGCTCTATCAAAAATGGCAAAATAAAAAAGAAAAAAGCATTCAAGAATAGTTTTTTTTCTTTCTTTTAGAAAATTAGTCTTCAATAAAAACAACATTCCGTATTCAACATTCAACATTCAAATATTTATTAATTATTTTCGCGACATGGAATTTACAGCAAAAATGATTAGCGATTTAGTTGGTGGAAAAGTAGAAGGCAACCCAGATGTCATTATCCGTCAACCTGCAAAAATAGAAGAAGCAACAGCAGGAAGCATTACCTTTTTGGCAAATATGCAATACGAAGCGTATGCTTATAATACTCAAGCATCTGCCATTTTGGTCAGTTTGGATTTTGAGCCTAAAGAACCGCTTACGCCAACCATGATTAGAGTAGAAAACGTCTATGAAACGGTTCGAGTTTTATTAGAAAAATTCAGTGAGATGCAATCGCCTCAACCCGTTGAGGTCACGAAAGTAGCAGCAACTGCTTTCATTCATGATACTGCTACGGTAGGGGAAGGTACAAATATTGGCACTTTTGCTTGTGTTGAGAAAGGTGCAAAAGTTGGAAAAAATACCATTGTCTTTCCTCAAGTTTACATCGGAGAAGGCGCAGAAATTGGTGACAATGTCGTTTTGAATCCAGGCGTGAAGGTTTATAAAGGTTGTAAAATTGGAAATAATTGTATTATACATGCGAATGTAGTCGTTGGTGCTGACGGTTTTGGTTTTGTACCACAAGAAGACGGAACATTCAAAAAAATGCCACAAGTAGGAATTGTTGTCATTGAAGATAATGTCGAAATTGGGGCAAATACAACGATTGACCGAGCAACGATGGGAGCAACTTTAATCAAAAAAGGAACAAAACTTGACAACTTAATTATGGTTGCTCATAATGTTGAAATTGGAGAAAATACAGCAATCGCAGCACAAACAGGCATTGCAGGAAGTACCAAAATTGGAAATAATTGTATGATAGGCGGTCAAATTGCTATCGTTGGACATATTACGATTGCGGATGGTTCTCAAATTCAGTCGAAAAGTGGTGTCGCTCAAAGCATCAAAGAACCTAATAAAGCTTGGTCTGGTTCGCCAGCAATTGAATATAGAAACTATTGGAAATCTTCGATTCTTTTTAAACAATTTCCAGAAATAGAAAAAAGAATTAGAAAACTGGAAAGAGCTTTGAAAGAAGCGGAGAAATAAGCACGTGAGCAGAAGTAATGATGTAATTATAAGGAAGTATTTTTGCTCATGTATTTAATATTTATCTTCTATTAAAAGCATCAGACGCCTGATAAGCGTCTGATGCTTAATATCCCATTTTTTTAATTACTTCACCAATTTAACTACTTGTATAACACGTTCTTTTTCAAATATTTGTAAAAAATAAACACCATTCACCAAGCCATTCGGTAAATCAATTATTGAATTATTTTCGGTTATTTTATTTTTAACAAAAACAACTCTTCCACTCATATCCGTTAACTGAACGCTTATATTTCCTTTGTTTTTTTCTAAAAAAGTTAACTCTATATGGTCATCAAATGGATTAGGGAAAACCCTAACTTGCTCATTTTCAACTATCTTATTCGTGCTAATCAGTATCGAAGCATCAACCTTAGCTACTAAAATATCTCTATCTCCATTACTATTTATTGTTGTGTTTCCAAAGAAATTAGCCGTTCCCTGTACCCAACCTGTTGCGTGTATTTGTAGCACATTATCTACAACAATGTCTTGTATCAATTCACCATTAGAACCTCCTGCACTCATTGACCATTTGTAATTCCCAACAGAATCATAACGTACAAAAAACACATCTGCATCAGCCGAACTCGTAATATTATTAGTTGTATTTTGGTCTGGATTCACATCCGCAGTACCTTGAAATGTTCCTGCTAAGAAGATGCGTTTTTGGTTATCCGTAGCCAAAGCATAGCCGTATTCATTACCTGTTCCTCCAAAACTCTTCCCCCAACGAAATGAACCCGATGGTGAATAATTAGCAAAAAATACATCTCTCTGACCAACCGATGTTACAAAATTTGTATTCGTGCTTGGGTCTAAATCAATTGAGTTAACAAAATATCCTGTTACTAATATATTCCCGTCTTGCGCTATTTTGACAGCTTCCGCCGATTCTATATCAATACCATGAATGGCTTTCGCCCAAATTAATGAGCCGTTATTATTATATTTTACTAAAAAAGCATCTGTATTACCCGAAAGCGGTAAGATATTCGTCATCGTACTCGGATTAAAATCCGTGGACGAGCGATAAGCCCCTGTTAGATATAGATTTCCAGTGTTATCAATTTCCAAATCATTAAAGATAATAGAGCTAATATTTTCAGTTTTTTTTGCCCAAACATAACTTCCTGTTGGTGTAAATTTAGCCACAAAAGCAGCCATAGATTGCGTTGTCGTTAAGTCATCTGTCGAAGTACCCGCAACAAAATCAAGTGTTC
>CAKZLT010000562.1 GCA_937127195.1 uncultured Saprospiraceae bacterium | reverse complement strand
AAAATGCAGAAGAAGCTCGAAAGAATGCAGAAGAAGCTAGAGCAGCCGAAAAAATAGCAGAAGCAGCAGTAGTAAAAGCGAACGAAGCCGCTAGGATAGCAGAGGAGGAAAAGGCGAAAGCAGAAGAAGCAGCGAAAGTAGCAGAGAGAGAAAAAGCAAAAGCAGTAGCAGCAGCTAAAATAGCAGCAGAAGCAAGAGAAGATGCTGAGGAAAAACGAAAAGCAGCAGAAGCAGCAGAAGCAGCAGCAGAAAAAGCAGCAGAAGAAGCATTAGCAGCCAAAAAAGTAGCAGAAGAAGCAGAAGAAGAAGCAGAAAAAGCAGCAGCAGAAGCAAAAAGACAACAAGAAATAGCAGAAAAACTACGAATAAAAGGGCTATCAACTGCATTAGCAGTCAAGTCTTCTAATCTGAAATATGATGATAGATTGAAGAATCTATTAGCAATGAAAGCATTTAGTCTTCATGCATCAAAAGTTAAGGGATTAATCTCGCCCGAAATCTATACTGGACTTCATGATGCGGTTGGTAACTCGATGCCACAAGGATTTGACGAAATAGAAAAAGCACATAATGGAGCTATTCGGTCATTAATTACTACTGGAGATGATGAATTATATAGTGCAGGAAGTGACGGTACACTCAAAAAATGGAGTTTGTCTAGCTGGAAAGATGTTGGAAAACCTGCTGCTCAACCAACTAATATTAAAACAAGCGGTGCAATAGACATTAAAACAACTATAAGTGATAATGGAGATTGGATAGCTCTAGGTGGTAAAAAATCTTCAATTGAGTTGTATAATACTAAGAATAAAATTTCTAAAAAAATCAACCTTCATACAGGAAAAGATGTCTATGATTTAGCCTTTTCACCCGATAATAAGCAATTATTCACAGTAGGAGCAGACAAAAAGATTAAGTCTTATGATATAGAAAGTGGGGCAATCAAAGAAATAGTTAGCTTGACATCTCAAACAGAAGTTATTTCTATTAGTCAAGACGGTAAATGGTTAGCAGTTGGTTCTAATTCGGGGCTTTTACAGTTATATAAAGATAATAATTATACTCAACCGTTTTTTGAAGATGATTTAAATACAAAAATCACAGCATTGACTTTTGATAAAAATACTCAAACGCTAGCTGTTGGACTTAGTAATGGTGGCGTTTATATTTTTGAAAATAAAAATAATAGCTACTCAAAGGATAATAAACTTGAACGAAAAGTGCAAGGTCAACGCATTTCGACCATCAAATTTAAAAAATATGGAAGTAATGAGGCATCGAATGTCATTGCTATTGGTAGTTACGATGGAACGGTAAGTGTTTGGGCATTAGATGAATTCAAAGATGGGCAATATGATCCCTTGATTTTGCAAGGAGGAGACCAAAAATGGGTGATGTCTTTGGATTTTGTTAATGAAGGAAAACAGTTAGCAGTAGGTTATTTGGGTGGTAAAATCAAGTTTTGGCCTTTATATCCTGTAAATCTAGCAGATAAACTTTGTGAAATTATTGCAGAAAAGCATGAAAATGATTCAGAATTGACTGATGATGAATTTAAGCATTATTTGGGGGAAGATATAGAGAGGAAAAGTATTACGCCTTATTGTAAAAAAGATTAAAAGACCTTATTTCGGTTGTATTTATAATATAAATGATAATGAAATATATATTAATTTTCGCTTTTTTGCTCGTTGGTAGTGCTGTTAGCCTAAATGCGCAGCAATGTCCAGAGCTTATTAAAGCAATAAAAACTGCCGAAAAACTCTATGATGATGGTAGTTTAAAAGAAAGCGCAGATTCATTGAATATCTTGACTAAAATTCGAGCGAGTGACTGTCCTGATAATTATCTGAAAGCTCAAGTCTTGTTGGCTAAAATTCATTTATTCTTGAATCAAGATAGCTTGGCAGATGTTAGTTTCAGAAAAGTATTGAATACCTCGCCAATGTATCGACCTGATACAGAGATAGAACCAATAGATTTATATTATTTTGCTGAGAAATATGAAACTGTTCCTAAGTGGTCTTTGGCGGTTGGTCTTACTGCTGGGCGTTTCGATTTTCCTTTTGATAATAATGATGCAAATGGTAATATCAATGGATACACAACCACAGTAGATGCTGGTGATAATAAAGGTGAAAGCCCTTTAGCACGCCCCAAATACGAAACGGCAACAGGAATTGGGGGAGAAGTGAGATTGGGTTATCATCCTACAAATTGGTTAGAGTTAGCGATTGGAGCACAGTTTGAAAGAAGGTCTTTTGATGTGCAATATCCATTAACTTATAATTATAATAGCTTTCAATCAGACCTTTTAGGATTCAATCCACCAATTTTGTTAGAAGCAGAATTGAGTCAAGAGTTAGTTCAAATCAAAGAAAATCAGAACTGGATTAATATTCCTGTTACAGTTCGATTTAATTTTTCTATAAAAGATTTTACGCCTGTAATTTATCTTGGAGGCGAATTTTCTTATTTACAAAACACCTTCATAACGAATGGCGAAATCCAGCGAGGTAGCGTTAAAAATGACGATAATATATCATTGAATGATTTACGTGTTAGAGGACAATATGGTCTATTGGGTGGAATAGGTTTTAAGTATAGAAATTCAAAAAATACTAAAAATTATTTATATCTCAATATTCAGTACTCTAGATATATAGGTGCTATCAACGATATTCAAGACTGGTTTGATTACACAGATGGTTCAGATAAAAAAGAGGTAGTTGAAGAATTATTATATAAATTTGGCTACATGGATAGCGATATTCGATTGGGGTATATTCAAGCTTCTTTAGGATATGTATTCACTGATTATAAAGTAAAAAAGAAAAAAGTGAAAAACTTTTAAAACTTTTTTTAGCCGTTTTATAAGAAAAAAATAAAGCATGATAAAGCAATTATATATAATACCTATTATTCTGATTATGACTATAAGTTTTTATAGTTGTGAAGATTTTGGTGTAGAACCGAATGAAGGAAATTTGACTTATAAAATTATTGGAAATAGCCCTGTTTCTAATGAAGAAGGACTTTTTATAACAAGATTGAATGACGATTATATCTTAGGTGGAATAACAAATGTAGCATCTACCAAAGACTATATGCTAGCCAAAGCAGATAAAAATGGAAAGGTTTCCCTGAATTTTCATGCTGGATTTCCATTGACAGATGATGCACTGATGCAGGTAATAGTAACTGATGAAGCGAGTAGTGAGTTGTTTGTATTACTGAATCAAGAGTCTGAACAATCTTTCAAATTGACACCTTCTTTAGCTAAAGTGACTTACGCTACACCAGATTCTAATACAACGATTGACAATTCAATTTTTTTAGAAAGAGATAATTTAGTTAATGAAAATGATGTCATTAGGGAAGTTACTGTGAAAGCACTTTATTTAGAAAGTTCAGATCAGTTTTTAGTTTTATCAAATATAATAGAAAAAGATAACGAAAAAATTAGAATTACATTAGTTGACCATTCAGGTAATAAAACGTGGAGTAGAATTTACTCTTTTGATAATGGAACAGCTACTCCGCCAAGCCTTGAAGGTATTGGAATTACTCAAAAAAGCACAGGCAATTTTACGGTAATGGGGAATATGACAACCGAAAATGCCACTACGGGTGATGATGATGTTAAGATATTTGTTCTGGAAATAGACGATTTGGGTAATGAAGTAAATGTAAAATTCCCTATTCAAAATGAGTTTCTATTAGATTTTACGAATATCACGATGGATGATTATGCCCTAATAACGACCAAAATTGATGGGAATGATATTTTTTTTAAGGATCTGAATACTTATAAATATAATACGACTTCTTTCTCTCTTGCAAATGGTAAAACATTTTCTACTAATGGAAATGATAATACTTTAGTTGGAAGGTCAGTACAGAAAATTGGTCAAAATATCATTATTACAGCAATAGAGTCAGAGATTGAGCTAAATACGGCACTTATTTATAAGTTAGACTTAGATTTGGATTTAGTTTGGAAAAAAGAATATTATTATTCTGAGACAAGTATTAATCGGTTAGACATTGGAAATGCCATAGAAAGAATCGGTGGCGGTTATGCTGTCATTGGAACACATGATTTAAAATCTAGTACCAAAATAGTACTACTTTTATTGGATGAAGATGGTAATTACATTGATAATTAGAGATTGCTAAGTACCAAATAAAAAAGAAATGCCTTACTTGATTAATCAAGTAAGGCATTTCTTTATAAAAGCTATAAAAAACTAAGCTCTAGTATCAAAAATATCAACATATTCGTCCTCAGTAGCTTCATTAATATCATCTTGATGAATAGCTGAAACGGACATCGGATGCACATTTTCGACATTGGTAATTACGTTATTCGATGACGGAACATCTTTAGGTATATTTACATTTGTATTCGTTTTTGGCTTTTCGATAGATGGATTTGTAGTTACAGTATTGGTTGTTGTTTTGATAGTTTTTGGAGCGTGTTCACTCGCCTTATCCAAAGAAGTCAAATCCTTAACCAATCCTCCTAATCTATCGCTTATATCCTCTGTTGAGAAATTTCCATTAAAAATATCAGATTGCAAATCGTGCAAATGACCAATTAACGATTGTTTTTTATCTGCAATCATTTCATTAGCATTCGCTCTTATATTCGCCTTTACTTTATCAATCTCTGTTGCTAATACTTTTTTCATATCAGGCTTAAAGATAGAAGCCAAAGCGTTGACCATACTATTCAAAAACTCATAAACGACATTAGAGGCAAAACCACCTAGTAAGGCAACAATAATAGTTCCTAGCATTTTACTACCATTTCCATTGAGCCCAGCACTGATGTCCTGACCGTCCAAAAAGGTAGAAAAAATCAAACCTGACATCAAGCCAAGTACAAATTCAGTCCAGTAAGTTGCTTCGTAAGCAGGGTCAAATGTATTGTTTCCGACGTAGTTTTTTACTTTATATAAAGCATAAAATGAAGCACCCATTCCTGCTGCTGCTAACCTAAATAGCACCGCAAAAACCAAGTCAAAGTCTTGATTATCTAACAAATTACTTTGAATAATTTCTTGAGA
>CAKZLT010000561.1 GCA_937127195.1 uncultured Saprospiraceae bacterium | reverse complement strand
ATTACAGTGCACGTTGTTTATTTAAATAAGAAAAATCTCAAACACACTGAATTTGCGAATAAAAGCATTCAAGAATTATTTCCTGATATGAAAAAATCGTTTGTTTTGAGAGGAAATTATTTCAAATCTGCCATTGCAATCAACGGCGGAAACGGGCAATTCAGGATGGAAGCCTTACCAAATGATGCGCAATTATCTTGCGTTTGTGATATTTATTGCACCGATTTGAATGAAGATGGCGCGATTGATATTATGATGGGAGGTAATTTTAATGGTTTTCAGCCGCAGTATTCTAAGTTAGATGCTAGTTTCGGTCAGGTATTATTGAATGATGGAAAAGGAGCATTTCAAACCATGAAATCAGAAGAAAGTGGTTATTTCGTTCGAGGAGATGTGAAGTATATTTTACCAATTAAAGTCAATAATCAAGAACATCTTTTGACCATTTTGAATAATAAAACGCCAGAATTATTTAAAAAGTAAAATTTATGGTTCTTTGATAATTTTTGCGACTAATGCACGAATAACATTTTCAAATAGTCTTATTTGTTTAAAATTTGTGTATTTAAAATTCATTTCACAAATGGTCTTGACAAAAATTATCGGCTCTATATGATTTAGGTTGGTTTATTTTTTTAAAAAATAGTTTATACCAAGATTCAATCAAACCTTATAGGTTTTTAAAACCTATAAGGTTTAGAGAATCGATAAAAAAATATTAATTACCAACTCAAATCATATAGAATCAAAATTATCAAAGAACCTTGAATATTTTAAAAGAAAAATAATGAAAATAGAGTTGAAGTTAGCTAGTTTGTTTATGATTATTTTTTTGGCGAGTTGTCAAGAAAAATCAACGAATAATCCAACAAGTGCTATTGAACAGCCTAGCTTTCAATTACTAAAAAGCGAGCAGACAGGCTTAGATTTTATCAATGAAGTGGAGCAAACGTTAGATTTTAACGTCTTTAGCTATATGTATTTTTATAATGGTGGTGGTGTTTCTACGGCGGATTTCAATAATGATGGGAAGGTTGATGTTTACCTAACCAGCAATATGGATGCGAATAAAATGTTTCTGAATGAAGGGAATATGACATTCAAAGAAGTTACCGAAACGGCAAAAGTTGGTGGACAAAAAGGCTGGACTTCGGGTGTTACGGTTGTTGATATTAATAACGACGGGATGCAAGATTTATACGTTTCTCAGATTGGTTTGTATGAAAATATTCAAGGAACGAATCAATTATATGTTTGCCAAAAAATAGAAAATGGCGTTCCGATTTATAAAGATGAAGCCGCCAAATATAACCTAGACTTAATTGGTTTTGGGACGCAAGCCACGTTTTTTGATTATGATATGGATGGTGATTTGGATATGTTTCAGTTAAATCATTCATTGCATCAGAACGGGACTTTCGGGCAAAAAAAGCAATTTGAAGGCATTCAACACCCGCTTTCTGGCGATAAACTGTTCCGAAATGATGGTGCAAAAGGCTTCACAGAAGTCACTCAAACAGCAGGAATCAAAAGCACCGTGATTGGTTATGGACTCGGATTGGCGACGGGCGACCTCAATCAAGATGGATGGACGGATATATATATAGGTAACGATTTTCATGAAGATGACTATTTGTATATCAACCAAAAAGACGGAACTTTCAAGGAAATGCGCCCCGAACAGTTGGTGCATACTAGCCGATTTTCGATGGGGGTGGACATCGCGGACATGAATAATGACGGTCTAAATGACGTATTTACATTGGATATGTTGCCCGAAGACCCGTATATTCTCAAAACTTCATTGGGGGAAGATGGTTTCAATCAATTCAAACTAAAAATCGGTTTTGGTTATCAATATCAATATGCGCGAAATGCCCTTCAAATTAATAATGGCAACGGAACATTTCAAGAATTGGCGATGTTTGCGGGAGTTTATGCTTCTGATTGGTCGTGGGGAACGTTGCTTTTTGACTTTGATATTGATGGAAATAAGGACATTTTTATCAGTAACGGTATTCCTCGTCGAATGAATGATATTGATTATATGAATTTTAGGTTGTCGGATGAAAATACTAACTTCAAAACAAGTATGAATGTCTTGACAGAACAAGAAATTATTGATATTGTGGAGAAAATGCCTAAAATCAAAATTCCCAATAAATTTTATCAAAATAACGGAAATCTCACATTTCAAGATTTAAAAAATCAAATTCAAGACGACCAAAATACCTTTTCTAACGGAACGACTTATGCTGATTTTGACAATGATGGTGATTTAGATATTATTACAAACAATCTATACGACGCGCCTTTTATTTATAAAAATTTGACGATTGAAAATGGTATTCAAGCTAATCAAAGCTATTTGTCATTATCATTAAAAGGCTCAGAAAAAAATATCAACGCGATAGGAGCGAAGCTGATAGTCAAAAAGAAAAACGGTCAAAAACTCACTCAAGAGAATTTCCCGACTAGAGGTTATCAGTCAAGTGTTCAGCATGGTTTGTATTTGGGAGTTGGCGATACTTCCGAAGTGGAGGAAGTGATTTTGATTTGGCATGACAACACTTATCAAGTGATTCAGCCGACTTATAATCAAACGATTAAAGCAGAATGGCAACCGAATTTACCAGTTTTTGATTTTAATGACTTTTATAAAAAAACGCCTAAATATAAGTTTGAAGATATTACGGCGGCGACTCAATTGGATTTTAGGCACAAAGAAAATCCATTTGTAGAATTTAATCGAGAACGATTGATGCCGCAGATGGTTTCTTCTGAAGGTCCAGCTTTGGCAGTTGGTGATGTTAATGGGGATGGTCGAGAGGATGTATTTTTGGGTTCTTCTAAGTTCAAGCATAGTGCCTTGTATCTTCAATTAGAAAATGGTACTTTTCAAAAAAATACACCTAATTTGATACTAAATGACAGTATTTTTGAGGATGTGGACGCGATTTTTGAGGATGTGGATAATGATAAAGATTTAGATTTGGTCATTGCATCAGGCGGAAATGAGTACAAAGGAGAGGCGGAAGCTTTGCGTCAGCGTATTTATTTGAATAGCGGAAACGGCATTTTTAATAAAAAAATATACTTACCGAATGCCTTTTTAACGGCTTCTTCGGTGACTTCAACGGATGTGAATCAAGATGGAAAGATAGATTTGTTTTTTACAGGAAGAGCAGTAACATCTAGTTATGGTGTAATTCCGAGTTCGTATCTATTTGTTAATCAAGGAAATGGGAAATTCAAAGACGAAACAGATACTTATTCAAAAAAACTCCGAAAAACAGGATTAGTCAAAGACGCTCAATGGGCAGACATTGATAAAGATGGCGACGAGGATTTGATAATTGCAGCCGAATGGTCGCCTATTCAGGTTTTTTATAATAAAAATGGAGAACTTGAACAGCAATTTGTTACCAATAAAAAAGGTTGGTGGAATGCGGTTTTGGCTTACGATGTTGATAATGATGGCGATGTGGATTTGATTGGCGGTAATATGGGAAAAAATGCGCGATTTAGACCATCAGACCAAGAACCGTTGAGAATGTATTTGAATGATTTTGATGAAAATGGCAAAACAGAACAACTATTGACCTATTATTTGAATGGCAAAGAAACGCTTTTTGCTAATCATTCGGAGTTGACGATGCAAATGCCGATGCTCAAAAAGAAATATATCTTAGCGCAAGATTTGGCAAAAGCAGACTTTAGAACTGTATTTGGCAAAAGTAAATTAACTAAAGCAGAGCAATTTGAAGTAAATACTTTTGAAAATATGTTTTTTGAAAATACTGAAAATGGTTTCGAAGCGCGACCTTTGTCAGATGCCCTTCAAATGTCTTCTTTGGCGAGTCTTTTGGTGCATGATTTTGATGAAAATGGTCAAAATGAAGCGATTTTAGCGGGTAATTTTTATGATAGTAATGTTGAAATGGGACGTTACGATAATAACTTTGGTAACATTTTATCTTATGAGAATAAGCAATTAAATGTTTTTTCTTTAGGAGATATTCCTGTAAAAGACCAAGTTCGAGCTATTCAAAAAATTATGATTGATGGAAAAACGTGTTTTATTTTTGCTAAAAATGACGCGCCAGTACAGATTTTACGTTTTATAAAAGAATAGGGATTATTCGGAAAAGAAACGTTTTTTTAGGCTAAGAGAAAAGATATATATTTTGTTAATATCTTTTCTAAATTACTAATGAAGGCATTGGTTTAAATGTTGAATAGTTACAAAAAAATAAAGAAAAGAATGAAATATACTTTTATTAGCATTTTAGTGATTACATTGGTTATATCCTTGAATGGTTGTTTGGGGTTTTCGTGTGAAGAAAAAGACGAATATCCAGAGTTTGATGATATTGAAACTATTGAGGAAGCCACTTTTCAGTCTTTGCGCATAAATGTAGAAACACTAGAAACGGATACTCTAATTGATGGAAAAGTAGTGATGATTGATGAGGATTCTACTTATTTTCGTTTAAAAACAGCAAATGAAGGCTGCGAATTATGCTTTTTTCCAGATGTTAATTTTAATGAAAATACCTTAGT
Organism: uncultured Saprospiraceae bacterium; assembly: GCA_937127195.1. Classification (GTDB taxonomy): domain Bacteria; phylum Bacteroidota; class Bacteroidia; order Chitinophagales; family Saprospiraceae; genus CAKZLL01. The sequence goes on along the minus strand of CAKZLT010000561.1, from coordinate 506 downwards.
TGGCGTTTATTATAGAATAGAATGTACGGCCAATGGTCAAACCAAAGTCACGAAAACAACTGATGGTTATCATTTCAATGTTAAATCAGTAGATATAAGTGAATGTACTTTTTTGGCTTGTAATAATTATGTTTTGGGTTGGCATACGCTACCCAAAGTTGATAGTAGCACGGTTATTACTTCAACTTTTGGTAAGAAATATAATCAATGCGATTGCCAGTAATTATATTGATTTTCCTAGCCCCTCAGTGTATCTATTTTTTAAATAAAAAAACAAAATACAATATGAAAAGAGTTATTCCAACTGTTGATTTATCAAAATTTGTAAATGGAAATACAACCGAAAAAGAGATTTTTGTCAAAGAACTAGGCAAAGCATTTAGTACCGTAGGTTTTGTTGGAATAGTCAATCATGGCGTTCCAAAAATACTGATAGATGATTTTTATACCGAAGCAAAAGCTTTTTTTGCCTTATCGGTTAATGTCAAAGAGCAATACGAAATTGC
>CAKZLT010000560.1 GCA_937127195.1 uncultured Saprospiraceae bacterium | reverse complement strand
TAAAGCTTTTACGATTGATGATGATGAGATTTTTGATATTTATAGGGTCTTGAAAAGTTTGAAATCTCAGATTGAGGTTTGGATTGAGGTTTGATTTGAGTTAAGAATTAACTCAACAAAGCCATTTTTTTTATAAAAAAAATGGCTTTAATCGTCACCAATTAAAGCCATTTTCAATAAAAACTAATTGTAATATCTAAACCGTAACAGCTTCACCATGCAACATCAAAGTAATCGACTCACTTGATTCATTGCTGATATTTGTACCATCTTTAGTAACATTCACCTTCAATAATGCGCCTCTAAAGCGAATTTTGAAAGAGTAAGATTGCCATTGTTTAGGTAAAAATGGTTCAAGAGAAAGCGTGTCGTTTTTAATACGCATACCTCCAAAACCCTTAACGACGGACATCCAAGTTCCTGCCATACTCGTAATATGACAACCTTCGTCTGCATCAGAATTATAATCATCCAAATCCAATCGCGCGGTACGAACATACATTTCGTAAGCCTTATCTTCCATGCCGAGTTTGGCAGCTAAGATACTGTGAACACAAGGAGAAAGTGACGATTCATGTACCGTGCGCGGCTCATAAAACTCAAAGTGACGACGAATAGTTTCGTCATCAAAACGTTCCTCGAAGAAGTACATTCCTTGAAGTGTATCTGCTTGTTTGATATAAATAGAACGTAAAATTCTATCCCAAGACCAGTTCTTTACCAAAGGCAAATGCTTCGGGTCAAGGTCTTTGACTAAGATTTGCTCTTTGTCCAAATAGTTATCTTGCTGTAAGAAAATGTTCAATTCTTCGCTTCGTGGATAATACATATTCGTACGAATATCCGTCCATTTAGCTATTTCTTTATCCGCATCGAAGTTCGTCTGAGTAACTAATTGAGCATACTTTTCAGGTGCGTTCGTTTTGACATATTTTGCTGCCTCTTCCGCATATTCCAAGCACCAACTAGCCATCAAATTCGTGTACCAGTTATTATTAACGTTGTTTTCGTATTCGTTAGGACCTGTTACGCCGAGTATAACATATTGCTTTCTGGCAGTTGAATAACTGACGCGCTGTGCCCAGAATCTAGCAATACCTAATAATACTTCAAAACCATATTCAGACAAATAATCTGCATCGGCAGTATATTGAACATAATCAAAAATCGCGTAAGCAATCGCTCCATTTCTATGAATTTCTTCGAAGGTAATTTCCCATTCGTTGTGACATTCTTCCCCGTTCATGGTTACCATCGGATACAACGCCGCACCATCCGAAAAGCCTAATTTTTCGGCATTTTCGATAGCTCTAGGTAAGTGATTATGGCGATAAACCAACAATTGACGCGCTACTTTTTGGTCAGCCGTGGAAAGATAAAATGGCAAACAATATGCTTCTGTATCCCAATAAGTACTACCGCCGTATTTCTCACCTGTGAATCCTTTTGGCCCAATATTCAAGCGCTCATCTTCACCTGTATAGGTCTGATTCAGTTGAAAAATATTGAAGCGAATTCCTTGTTGAGCCGAAACGTCACCTTCAATAGTGATGTCAGATTCTTCCCATTTTTTAGCCCAAGCTGCTTTTTGTGCTTCAAGCATTTTAGCGAAACCTGTATTTAATGCGCGTTGAACGCCTTTTTTTCCATCATTGATAATGCCTTCTTTTTCATGATAAAAAGAAGAAACATTCGAAACGTATTTATATAAAGTGATTTCGTCGCCAGCTTCTACGGCTAGGGTTATTACATTCTCAATGTATTTGTCGCGCTCGTTCGATGTTGCTTCAAAATCAACAGGTTGACCATTTTTAAGCAAAACGATTGACATACCAGAACAAACATAAAAGTCTGTTTTTTTGGTTTTAGCAACTACATATCCAACGCCGCTTTCAACTTCTTTTTGGACTTCTACCCAAAATTTTTCATCGTAGTTCGAGTCTTCATTTTCAACATCAAAATCAATATAAGGTGTCAAATCCAATTGACCACTAAAGTTTTCTACTTTGATTTTGTACTCAATCGCTGCTACTTCGTCATCTGCAATAGAGTTAAAACGAGTTGTATCAACGCTTATTTGGTTGCCGTTAGCCATTTCAGCTTTGAAAGAACGGTTTAAATAACCTTCTTTCATATTCAAAATGCGCTGAAAATCACTGACCTTCGCTTGATGCAAATCCAATTCTTCGCCATTGATATTGACGTTGATTCCGACCCAATTAGCAGCATTTAATACTTTTGCGAAATATTCAGGATAGCCATTTTTCCACCAACCAACACGGGTTTTATCTGGATAATAAACGCCCGCCATATAGTTACCTAATAAGGTTGGGCCACTATATTTTTCTTCAAAATTGGCGCGTTGACCGAATTTTCCGTTTCCAAGACTGAAAACACTTTCAGAAATTTTATTGTTTTCTGGCTCTAAGCCTTTTTCTATAATTAACCACTCATCGTGGTGTAAGTATTGTTTCATATCGTTTTTTATTAAAAATAACCTTTGACAAAACCATGGAAGAGGCGTCCGACGCTTTATTATATATTCATTGAATGAAGCTTGTCTAAGGTCATATCCTTCACACCATCCAAAACTAAGTGTGCTTCACCCAAAATCTCAGAACTTCCGATTCCAACAGTATAAAAACCACCATTTATAGCAGCAGTTAACCCTTTGTAAGAATCCTCAAAAACAACCGCTTCACTAGGTAAAACGCCTAAACCTTCTGCTCCCAAAAGGAAAGTTTCAGGGTCTGGTTTTGATTTTTTTACCTTTCCACCATCAATCACAACCTCAAAATATTTAGCCATTCCAGTGACTTCCAAAATCTTTGGTGCGTTCTTGCTTGCAGAACCCAAACCGATTTTTATGTTATTGTTTTGGAGTGTTTTCAAAAAATCTTCAACACCTTCAAGCACTTCGTTTTCGTCCATTTTTACAACAAATCCCAAGTACCAGTCATTTTTTCTGGTAGTCAAAGCGACCTTTTCCTCTGGTGTGAATTTATCTTGAAGATTACCTTTTTTTAGGATAATTTCGAGGGTTTGCATTCTGCTTACGCCTTTCAATTGTTCGTTTTCTTCGAGCGTTAAGTCTAAGCCAATTTCGTTGGCAAGTCGCTTCCATGCAGTGTAATGATACTTTGCTGTATCGACAATTACACCATCTAAATCAAAAATACACGCTTTTATCATGGTTTAAATTATTGATGATTCTTGGATGAATTTGAACCTATTTTAAATTAAAAATAAGCATCATAGCGATTGACTTCTGATGCTTACTTTTTTGAATTTTATCAAATTCTATCCAAAAATCTTACTCTTTGAATAATTCTTAAGTACTTATGTTCAGGTACTTAGTTATTCAATTAAAATTTCCGCTGGCGAAGATAGCGTATTATTGACACTAAGAAAACCAAACGAAGTTAAAAAACTGGGCTTATTATGGTTGGACTTTATTTTTATAAGCAAAAAAATGGCTTTGACAACTGGGCTTCTGCAAACATAATCTTTTTCTTAACGTTCTAAAATAAGGATTAAAAAATGTTTAGGATATTTAAGAATTGGTTTTTTTGAATAACACAAAATATAGATGATGCGCAGTAAAATCCACTTT
>CAKZLT010000559.1 GCA_937127195.1 uncultured Saprospiraceae bacterium | reverse complement strand
TAATAGAAATGATACAAAGGAGTAGCTTCCTTTTTGTTAAAAAAGGAGTTAAACAGCGTTAGAAATGTTCTTATAGTTACTTTTCTTAACAAAAGGTAATAAAAGTGACGCTTGATTGTTTCTTTATTCTGAAAAATAGCATAAATTTGTTGGATAAATTATTCAACCAGAGTAAACTAGTAATTAATAGTACAATAATTTTAATACGAAATTACAGGTTAAAAAATCTTTGAAAAATGGAAATGTCTAAAGCAAATCAAATACAAATCGGTATGTTAGGTGTCATCATCGTATTGATGTTGGTACAAATGAGTGGTGTATTTAGTAGTGGCGATGCTAGTTTGGCATCAGATGCTAAACAATCATTAGTTGGTCCAAGTAATAGCGCAGCACCAAATGCGTTTAATCCATCAGCTACGCCTTCTGCTGTTCCTCCAGCAACTCCTCCACAAGCACCAGCAGTTGACCCGAACACGCCTAAAACGGTTATGGCTTTCACTAACGAAGAATTTGACTTCGGTACTGTAAATGAAGGAGAAAAAGTAAAGCATACTTTTAAATTCAAAAATACAGGTAAAGAACCTTTGATTATCTCTAATGCAAAAGGATCTTGTGGATGTACTGTACCAAAATGGCCAAGAGAACCTATTGCTCCAGGTGCATCAGGTGACGTTGTAGTTGAATTTAACTCTGATAAGAAAACAGGAAAGCGTAATCAGCAAGTAACAATTACTGCCAATACTGAACCTGCCAATACTATCGTTCGTTTGGTTGGTACTGTAACTCCTAAAGCAGGTGGAAATGCACCAGCACAAGGTGTTTCTCCAATTCAAGTTCAACCAGGTGGTGGTAAATAATTTTTTTTAAAAAAATTCCGTGGTTACTCGTTTATTTAATTGAAATATTTTGAATTTTCACGGTGTTTTTAAAAAAGAAAAAACAAAAAAACCTTCATGGCGCAAATTGTGCTATGAAGGTTTTTTTATGAAGAAAGGGGAAGTAAGGGAGTAGGAAAGTTGAAAAATATGGATGCAATTCAGTTTTTGGTTCTTTGAAAAATACCGTAGCGCGACGAGCTTCGTCGCCCGACTATTAAAGGTGGCTTGTGTTAGTGTGGTGACGAAGCTCGTCGCGCTACGTTCGCTTAAAAAAAGAAAATTTAGTTTATACAGTATTATAGTTTGTAGGAATATGACGATTCATTTTAAAATAAAACCTGATTAATAAAATGGAAAATGAGACGATAAAAGGACAGAATTACGCTAAGAACCGTTTGCCTTTTACTCAATACGAAGATTGTAGATTTGTTAATTGTAGCTTTTCGGAAAGCGATTTGTCTAATGTTGACTTTGTAGATTGTGAATTTGTAGATTGCGATTGGAGCAACGCAAAATTGCATCACACAGGTTTGAAAACAGTTCATTTTTTGAATTGTAAATTACTTGGATTATCATTTCAAGATGCTAATGATTTTCTTTTATCACTTTATTTTGAGGATTGCACCTTGAATTTGGCTTCTTTTTATCAGATGAAGTTAAAAAAGCTTCATTTTAAAAATTGCGAATTACAAGAAGTCGATTTTTCGGAAACGGATTTGACTAGCGCGTTTTTTGAGAATTGTGATTTGAATAAAGCTATTTTTGATAATACGATACTCGAAAAAGCCAATCTTCTTACTGCCTATAATTATCAGATTCGCCCCGAATATAACAAAATCAAAAAGGCTCAATTTTCAAAAGAAGGAATTATTGGACTATTAAGACATCATAATATCGTTGTGAAATGAAAGGAATCCAACAAATGATATTATTCGCTTCTGTGATAGCAATTATTTTGGCAATTGTTATTTTAGCTTATTCACAAACGGATTGGCGATTGAGCAAATATGAAATTCATGGTATTGATGTTTCGCGGTATCAATTAGATATTGATTTTGAGATTTTAAAAAATCAAAAATATGTCGATTTCGTATTTGTGAAAGCAAGCGAAGGACGTTCTTTAAAAGACAAAAAATTCAATCGAAACTGGGAAGCACTTCAGAAGCATAAAATTCCTAGAGGCGCATATCATTTTTATCGCCCATCAGTTAAAGCGAAGCTACAAGCTGATTTTTTTATAAAAAACGTCAAACTTCAAAAAGGAGACTTACCTCCAGTACTAGACCTAGAGGCAACCGATAATCGTTCCAAATCGATTATTCTTAAAGGTGTAAAAATTTGGCTAGAAACCATTGAAAAGCATTACAAAGTCAAGCCGATTATTTATGTCAATCACGATTTTTATTATCAATACATTCAAAGTCATTTTGAGGAATATCCGATTTGGTTGGCGGCGTATCGTTGGCAATATCCAGAGATAGCGGCAGGTGATTGGGACTTTTGGCAATATACGGATGAGGGAAGAATTGAAGGTATCGAAGGCGATGTAGATAAAAATGTTTTTTATGGAAATTGGAATGAATTTGAGCGTTTTTTTGTAAAATAACTAGAACGCTCATTACAATTCAAATAATAGAACAAAGAGTGAGGTTTTGGGTGATCTGATTATATTACAGAGTGGATTTGGTTAATTAAATAGAACTATAACAATTATTAATTATTCATTTTTAATTACAGACACTGTATATTTGCACAAAATTAGAAAAAGAGGAAAAATGAGTGAAACGAAACGTTATCTAGTAACTGCCGCATTACCTTATGCGAATGGGCCTTTGCACATTGGTCACTTAGCTGGTGCGTACTTATCAGGAGATATATATGTGCGTCATTTGAGGTTATTGGGCAAAGATGTAGCATTTGTTTGTGGTTCTGACGAACACGGTGCAGCGATTACCATCCGCGCAAAAAAAGAAGGTACAACGCCACAAGCTATTATTGACCAAAATCATCAAATTATCAAAGATAGCTTCCAAAAATTGGGTGTTAGTTTTGATATTTATCATAGAACTAGCTCGGAGTTACATCATGAGACGGCTTCGGAGATGTTCATGGATTTATATAAAAAAGGTGTTTTTGAGGAAGTCACCAACGAACAATATTACGATGAAGAATTTAATCAATTCTTAGCGGATAGATATATTACGGGAACTTGTCCTATATGTGAAAATACTGAGGCTTATGGCGATCAATGCGAAAGCTGTGGTTCTGCGCTAAGTCCTTTGGAGTTGAAAGATCCGAAATCAACTTTGAGCGGAAAGTCTCCAATTCTGAAAACGACTACTCACTGGTATTTGCCTTTGAATAAAGAAGAAGATTGGCTAAAAGACTGGATAGTAGAAGGAAAAGGGAGAACGGAAGCATGGAAAAAAAATGTACTCGGTCAAGCCAAATCTTGGCTAGATGCTGGCTTGCAGCCGCGCGCGATTACGCGTGATTTGGATTGGGGAATTCCTGTACCTGCTGAAGGTGGCGATGGAAAAGTGCTATATGTTTGGTTTGATGCACCAATTGGCTACATTTCTGCGACCAAACAATGGGCTTTGGACAATGGGAAGAACTGGGAAGACTATTGGAAAGGGGATGATACTGAATTGGTACATTTTATTGGGAAAGACAATATTGTTTTCCACTGCATTATTTTCCCGTCCATGCTTAAAGCACATGGCGACTATATT
>CAKZLT010000558.1 GCA_937127195.1 uncultured Saprospiraceae bacterium | reverse complement strand
AAATGGATGATTTTATGATTTATCATTCATTGGGACAAGCCCCAATGCTGTAATATTTCACCCCTTTGGGGCTTTTTCGTTATGCGGCTTACTGTCTAATTATAACGAATTTAATGCAAATTCAAAGAAACAAACTCTACAAAATATATCTAATTCGTCGCACTCAAAACGCTAGCCGACTCAATCAAACCAATCATTTCACCTCTATAACCATCTAGGTCTGCGCCTTTAGCCGCTTTTGCCCAATCCTTCACCGAGTCAAAAGTGGCATTCCCTTTATACTTAGAGTCTCTAAGTACCATTCCGAAGCTCGCAACCGATGCCGCCCAACGGGTATTTAAACTCGCATTTGACCAATCGCCACCTTTATCGGTTGCCTTCACTTGTAGCAATTGACTCACGTTTCCTTCTGGCTGCTTATATCTAAATTTGATGTCAATCAAATCTTTATTCGTTGTATTTTGAGCAGGAACGATTTCATAAAGTGCTGTTACTGTGTGTCCAGCACCCATATCTCCCGCATCAATCGCATCATTATCAAAATCCTCATTGGCTAATAAACGATTTTCGTAACCAATCAAACGGTACGACTCAACGTATTTAGAATCAAACTCCAATTGCAATTTAACATCTTTAGCAATCGTGTATAAAGTTCCACTCATTTCGGTAACAAATACTTTTTTGGCTTCGTCAATATTATCAATGTAAGCGTAGTTTCCGTTACCATTATCAGCGAGTTGTTCCATTTTAGCATCTTGGTAATTTCCCATCCCGAAACCTAAAACACTCAAGAAAACGCCTTCTTCTCTGCGTTTTTCAATCAATGAAACCAATGCTTCATCGCCAGTTACTCCAACATTAAAATCACCATCCGTTGCCAAAATCACTCGATTATTTCCACCTTTAACAAAGTTTTTCTTCGCCAATTTGTAAGCCAAATTAATACCTTCACTACCTGCCGTACTTCCTCCAGATTGAAGGCGAGACAATGCCGCAAGGATTTTGCGTTTGTTATTTCCAGAAGTCGGAGACAATGCCAAACCAGATGCACCAGCGTAAGTTACAATGGCAATTTTATCTTCTGGGCGCATTTTATTAACAAGCATTTTGAATGCCTCTTTCATCATTACAATATCGTCGCCCATAGAACCTGACACGTCTATCAAAAAGACCAAATTCATTGGAGGAATGTTTTCAGTATCCACTAATCGACCTTGCAAACCAATCGAAACCAATCTATTTTCGGCATTCCAAGGGCATTCTGCAAATTCTGTTGTAATAGAAAGCGGGTGTTCGTCCGTTGGTTGCGGATAATCATATTTAAAATAATTGACCATTTCTTCGATACGAATTGCGTCTTTTGGAGGCAACTGATTTTGGTTCAAAAAGCGGCGCATATTACTGTAAGAAGCTCTATCTACATCAATACTAAAAGTAGAAAGGGCATTTTCTTTGGCAGATAAAAAGTCATTTTCAACAATCTCTGCATAAGATTCTCCAGAAATAACTTTGTCTGTTGTAGGCTCTGATTTCGCATTTGGAGCAGCCATTTCGACGACCATTTCTTCAACGAAATAATTATCTTGCGCACTTTCCTTAAAGGATGCATTCGTAC
>CAKZLT010000557.1 GCA_937127195.1 uncultured Saprospiraceae bacterium | reverse complement strand
GGCCGACTGTGACCCGCTTCAACTCACACCTGCAGCACCTCACGGTTTCCTACTTATCTGCTCATCTGGCAACAAGCAAACCTCCTATATTACTAATCCAGCTTTAAACCTCTTGGATTCCTTCACAGCACAAAGACAACAAGCGAAAACTGGCTTTTAATGTGCAAATGGAATAAGTGAAAGAGCAGAGGAGAAATCTCTTGCAACATTTTGACCCGGAACAAAGTTTTAAATGAAGAAGTCGATTTAGGGTTAATTATCCATGAAAATAGGTTTACTTATCATGAACGCGGCTTGAAAAAAGTAATGGATTTGGGAGCATTTTGGGAAACCAAAACAGGATTACCAATTCCCTTAGGTGGCATTGTCGTTAATCGTCATCTACCTTCTGAAATTCAACAAAAAGTCAATCGAGTACTCCGCAAAAGTGTAGAGTTTGCGTTGAAAAATCCTGCTCAAACACTTGGCTATGTCGAACAACACGCTCAAGAAATGAGTCATGAAGTCATGATGCAACACATTAATCTATATGTCAATGATTATTCTGTTGATTTGGGCGAACGTGGTAGAAAGGCTATTTTGTATATGTTTGAGATGGCACAGGAGAAAGGAATTGTTCCTAAAATTAAGAAGGAGTTATTTGTGTAAAACAAGAATATTGAATGTAAAAAGGATCGGACATCTTCAACGTGTCCGATCCTTAATTTCTACCAAATAGGTCTGGATTTTCTTAATACTTAATCCTATTCAAAAAGAATTTTGCAGCATTTACACCTGTTGGTTTGACCTCATAATAATCTCCATCAGGCATCTTAAATTGAGCTTCCTTCTTTTTAAGTGCCAATACCGTATCATTAAAAGAAGGCTTACTAGAAACCACACTTAACACACGATTTTGGTAATTAAAATAATAAAAATCTCCACTCGGTGACTCAATATATAAATTTATCTCGTCACGAGAACGGCTCATTCTCACCTCCAAATAAGCATTCAAACGCTTATGGAAAGCTCTATCTCCGATGTAAGTCAATGTAATTCCCTTCTTAGAAACCAACGAATATCTATCAGGATTCCATTCCATTGGTGCATTTCCAAAGAAGAAAGTATAATTATTCGTTCCTTTTGGTAAATAGATTTTATCATAATCAATAATTTCTTTATATACCTTTTGTAATTTTTTATCATCTTTTATAAACTCCGAAATTCCTTTACGAACATAAGATTTATCATAAGTCGCATCAGCGAGTTCAAAACTATTCGTTTCGAGGTCTTTTATCAAGATATTCAATAGCTTATCAGGAATAATCATATCAATTCCGATAACCATATTGAGCTTGATATTTTCACCATCGTGACTCATCGAGCCTTCTCCCGCAGCATCTACTTTGACATAAGGTAATTTGTCAGCCAAATTAAATTTACCTTCAAAATCCATTCGACCATTTAAGCGATTGAATACAATTCGATTACCACGAACCATATTCCCAATCACTTTTGCAGAATCTCCAAAATGAAACTCATCCAAGCCTTCCGTTGGATCTTCAATATACTTGATAATTCCTTTTGTCGTAAAAATAGGTCTATCACGACGACTATAAGGTGCAGTCAAAACCCTTTGATAAATCAAACCTGTATCTCTTTTTACAAAAATACCTGTGTATAATTTCTGTCCAATCAAGTTTCTAGGCTGGTCATAAGTCAAAATCACATTCTTCCTATCTACCCAATTATCAATCGAAAACCAAGAACTATCACCAACGAGAGGAGAGTTTATTTTGGCAAAACCATCAAATTTTAACTCTTTTCTATCTGCCTGTAATTGAAACTTGCCTTGATAAAACATCTTTTTATCCAATAAGAAATAAGAAGTATCTTGAACCGTACCTCGACCAAAAGTGGTCAATTTACCCTTTTTAGGCCCTTTTTTTGTTTTTAAAATTTCAATCTTATCGAAACGTATTTCTTGGTTAAAATCACCAACATTATACTCATAAAAACCACCGCTCGCAGTATAGTTTTTCTTCCCTAATACATTTACGACTGCCTTTTTAATGGTATGATAACGGTTAGATGTATCGGCTAAAATCACCGCGTCTTCTAGTGTTTTCATTTTAGCACCTTTCTCAATCTCTATATGATTATCTTTCGGATAAATGAATGCATCTGCTGATTGAATAAATGGAACGCCATCAACTTGAAGTAAATTAGTCACTAAGTTATATTTAGCTACCTCTCCTTCAAAACTCAAAGAGTCTTGGTTTTTGTGTGTTGATAGAAAGGTCGCTTTACCTGATTTAGATTTAAAATCAATGGTTTTTGCCTCCATATCCCAGACAAATTCATCCATTGATGTTAGATATTTATTGGCTGGCAAACTGGTCGTTATCGAATGACTATTCGACTCAAACTTACCTATTTTCGTATCAAAATCTACATCCGCTTTCACATTAGCAGAACTAAATGCGATTGACTCCGCGCCTTCTGTTTTAATCCTCATGGCAGTACTATCTGCTGTAACACCTCTAGCTCTAAAACGCAAGTTATCAGAATCCATTACTGCATCTGGCCAGTCCAGAAGACCATCTCCATACAAACCACCAGGAGTCAAAATTACTCTTCCCGTTAATGAAAATTTAGGCTCAAAGACCATAAATGGCTTTTCTTCCGTCTCAACATACATCGAATCTTGATATGGTCGCCAATCCACACTTACGTTTTCTCCTTTAATCAAAGGATATTGATATT
>CAKZLT010000556.1 GCA_937127195.1 uncultured Saprospiraceae bacterium | reverse complement strand
CGTTATTGAGCAAAATTATAGTCATATAGAATATGTTATAGTTGATGGACAATCAAGAGATGGTACGGCTGAAATTATTCAGAAATACCGCTCAAATATAGATGTTTTGGTCTGTGAACCTGATAAAGGATTATACGATGCAATGAATAAAGCATTGGATAATGCAACAGGAGATTATATTGTCTATATGAATGCAGGTGATGTAATGAGAGATAGTCATTCGCTTTCTGATGTGGTGAAGGATTCAAATAATGCGGATATTATCTATGGTTTGGCTGTAAAAATGGACGAAGCAGGTAATCAACGTCCTTGGCACAAAAAAACACCAGCCGCGAGTCAGTTGTCAGCCAAAAGCTTCATTAATGGAATGGTCATTTGCCATCAATGTATGATTGTAAAAAGGTCTTGTGCTGTAAAATATGATTTGTCTATCAAGATTGCAGCAGATATTGACTGGTCTATTCGCACAATGAAAAATGTAAAAACGAAGCATTTTAATAATGACACCTTTTGTTTGTTTTTAGAAGGTGGCGTGTCTGATGAAAGACGAGTACAGGCAATAAAAGAACGATTTATGATTGGCGTAAAGCATTTTGGTTGGTTGACAACTCTGTCAATGCAATTTGGAATGTTGTTTGGAGCATTGAAAAGAGGTCGATTAGATTGATGTTTTTTTCACTCCAAAACTATTGCCAGCCATAGAAATAAAATGGTATTTCATATTCAGAACGTTAATTATAAGTCCCTTTGCTTGCCCTTTTTTTAATTTAATCTAAAAAAATACACTAGATTTTGTGGCTTTAACTATTTTTGAGCGTTGTTTTAATTGAAGTTGTTTAGATGTAATAAAAAAATAAAATCATTACATCTAAACAACTTCATTAGAATACGTTGAATAGGATAAAGAAGTATGTTTTTTACTATTACAAATTTACCTATCCAAAGTATTTTTTGGTTTAACTATTTGAACATTTCTAACTAAGTAGTCCGTCAAGTTAATCGTGTCGGTACTTTTTGATAAAATTTTGCCTCATTTTTGAAAAATTTTATTAAAAAAATTACTCGACACTATTACCTTGACTGACTACTAAGGAATTATAAATTCCTATACAAATTACATTTTTATGAAAAAATATCTTTTGATATTACTAGTTGCTCTTGTCAGTTTCAATATACAAGCCCAACAGGATGGTTACCGTTACGAAATAGACATTACAAAAGTAGAAGATGACAAATTAACAGTGTCGCTTATCGTTCCAGAAGGAGTGAAGGAGAAAGATAAAGCCATTTTTCACATTCCTAAAATCATTCCTGGAACTTATGCAATTTACGATTTTGGTCAATATGCTTCTAACATGAAAGCCTATGACAAAAGTGGAAAAGAAGTTACAATCAAAAACACAGATGTAAATTCTTGGGAAGTGGCGGATGCGAAAAATTTGCACAAAATAGTATATCAGGTAGAAGATACTTGGGATACTGAATTAGTTGCTAAATTTTCGGATGATTATGTATTTGAGCCAGCAGGAACAAATTTTGAAGATAAAGAGAATTTTATTTTTAACATTAATGGTATTTGTGGTTACTTCAAAGGTTTTGAAAGAACACCATTTTATGTGTCAGTTGATCGCCCAGCAGACTTTTTTGGTGCTACGGCATTGACTAGAAGTGGAGGTGATGAAGATACAGATATATTTTATGCATCAAACTATATGGACTTACAAGATGGTCCAATTATGTTTTCTAAGCCTGATACGGCTATGTTGAAAGTAGGAAACGCGGATGTATTAATTGCGAATTATTCGCCAAATGGGAAAGTAAAAGCATCAGATATTGCTAAGGATATTGAGCCAATTTTGCAAGCTCAACGTGCTTATTTGGGTGGAACGTTACCTGTGACGAAATATGCTTTTATTATTTATTTGGCTAATAATTCTAATTCGGGAGGATTTGGAGCATTAGAGCATTCTTATTCCTCTTTTTACTTTTTGCCAGAATCTGAGCCAGCAAATATCTCTCAAATAGTGAAAGATGTGGCAGCTCATGAGTTTTTTCATATTGTAACGCCGTTGAATATTCACGCGGAAGAAATCCACAACTTCGATTACATTAACCCTAAAATGTCTGAACACCTTTGGATGTATGAAGGTGTAACGGAATATTCGGCAGGTCATGTACAAGTGAAGCATGGATTGATGCCTTTAGAGCAATATTTGGATGTTTTGGAAGGTAAAATGCGTAATGCGGCAACTTATAAAGATGATTTGCCATTCACAACATTGAGTCGATTATGCTTGAAAGAACACAAAGACCAATATACAAATGTCTATGAAAAGGGGGCTTTGATTGGTATGTGTGTTGATATTTTGGCTAGAAAAAAATCAAAAGGTAAAAAGGGAATTCAAGAATTAATGCAAGATTTATCAAAAGAGTATGGTAAAGAACAAGCATTCAAGGATGAAGATTTATTCAAGAAAATAGGAAAATTAACACACCGAAAAGTCAAAAAATTCTTGATTAAGCACGTTGCGGGTCCAACGCCTTTGCCATTAGCTAAGACTTTCAAATCAGTAGGAATTAATTATTTTCCAAAAAGAACGGAGCAAGTTTTATCGCCTATTGGTGGCTTGAGCCCAAAAAGTATCGGTTTTGATGGTTCGGCATTTTTTATTAGTAGCTTGGATGGAATGGATGCTTTTGCTACCGAAAATATTGGTTTTAAAGTAAAAGATAAGTTAATCAAATGG
>CAKZLT010000555.1 GCA_937127195.1 uncultured Saprospiraceae bacterium | reverse complement strand
AACATTGATTTTTGATAAAGAATTGAGTTTTAAAATAGCAAGATTAGCTAGTTATGTTTTTAATATATGGTTGATTATAAAAATATTGCCTGTATTACAATTAGAAGTGAGCATTGCTTCGGCGGCTATTATTGGTTTGAAGGTGTTAAGAGCCTTTTTTGGAATTTTGTTAGGCTTCAAATTTGTGGAGATTTTGCTACTTATCGTAGAGAAAATTACAGACAAAACAGAAAATACATTAGATAATCAAATTTTGCCCATTTTAAAACAAACCTTATACATTGTAGTCGCAACAATCGGAATTATTGCAGTACTTAATTTATTAAATGTAAATGTAACAGCATTAATAGCTGGTTTGTCAATTGGTGGTTTGGCTTTAGCTTTGGCGGCGCAAGAAACGGTCAAAAACTTGATTGGCTCACTAATGATTTTCATTGATAAGCCTTTTCAAATTGGTGATTTGGTCACAGCAGGAGCCGTTACAGGTACAATCGAAATGGTTGGATTTCGTTCTACTCGCATTAGAACACCCGAAAATTCAGTGACGACTGTGCCTAATGGAAACTTAGCAAATATGGTGGTCAATAATTTAGGAATGCGTGTTTATCGACGTTATAAGACTGATTTGAGTTTGACTTACAGTACTTCACCAGAACAGATTAAGGCATTTATAGAAGGTGTAAAAGCTATTATTGCTTCAAAAGAAGGTGTAAAAACAGAAGGGAATCAAGTAGTATTCAATAACATGAGTGCGTCTTCATTGGATGTGATGCTTATTGTATATTTTGAAGTCAAAACCTGGGATGAAGAACTGCAATTGACACAACAAATTTTATTAGAAATTTTGCAACTTGCCAAGGAATTAAATGTAGATTTTGCCTTTCCGAGTACTTCTATTTATATGGAAAAAGGATAGTTTTTTGATTCGCAGAAGTACTGCCATTATTTTAGCGACTAATAGTGGTCGTACTTCTGTGATTCAATATTCTTCTATTCTATGGTTTTATATGAATTATTTACGTTACGCAAGGCTTTAAAATATAGCCTTTTGTTTGGTGTATGGAAACCTGCCACTGCTGTCAGACTGGCGCGGATTTAACTAGTTATTTCATTCAAATTCGGTTTTAAAAACATCATTGCTTCTAACTTTAGCTTTTTTGATTCAATTCTAATGAAGAAAAAAATTAAATCCGCGTTCGTCTGCGAATTGCGAAGCAATCAGCGTATGAACTTGTTCATCAGCGTTCCCATGCTACTAATAAAAGCATTTTTGCGTAACATCAGTAAATTACTGATCCGCGCGCCTTTCAGCATTGCGTCCCATTTGGTCATCGGGCTTTGTCGCATCCAAGAAATTACCTGTTTTGATTGGTGCTTTTTCGTATAAGTCCTTGAGCCAATTAGGGTTATTGTGTTCACCCCTCAGGTTAGAATGAATTAACTTAAAATCATTGACTGCCAAGGTCGGATTTGAAAATACAAAACGAATATCTTGTTGTTCTTGCAATTCAAAATACTTCCAAATTTCGTAAGGAGGAGCTGTTGGGTCACTCAATTCTCTGATGACATCATTCGGTTTTCCGTGCTTGATGTAAGTGTAACCTCTGTCCGTCTCGAAGCCAAGAGACATAGACGAACGAAATTGTTTATCAACTTTTTGAGCTAATTTCATATATTCCTTAAAGGCCTTTTCAGGTTGTTGTGCATCTTTATAAATCCAATAATTAAGTAAAAATTTCTTTTTATCAATGATATTTTTCAAAGCAATAAGAAAACCAACGCCTAAAAAAGCACCAGGTGGAAGCATGGCTAATAGGAAGTGGCTATCGACATGAAATAGCTCAATACGTAATACAGTAGCCCAATCGCCTAATAATAAATCAGCACCATCAAATAACGTACCGTTACCAAGTACTTCACGCATTGTCCCTAATAGGACAAGTACCGCTGTCATGCCTAATCCCATCCATAACCCATCAAGAGCCGCAGGTACAGGGTCATTTTTAGAGGCGAAAGCT
>CAKZLT010000554.1 GCA_937127195.1 uncultured Saprospiraceae bacterium | reverse complement strand
GGTTCATTTTTTTAGTGCTTTTAAATAGAACAAAGAAAAAGTAGAATGGTGCTAGTTATTTATTTTTCTTCACTAAAAGAACTAATCACTAAAATTAAGCAATCACCAATCTTATAGCGTTTTTTCTCTAAGTTCCAGTTTGCTTATTCAATACAAAAATAGTGTATTATTCTTTTTATTCAACTTTTATTAATGTTATGGCTACGATAGTTTTTCTAAAAAAAACATCTTTTTTCTAAAAAAAACGCAAATATTCTTTTCTTTTTTTAATAAAAAAACAAATTCCCTATCAACAGAATAAATCTTTTTATTAAAGATTAGCCATAAAACCATTTCTTCAACCAATCGTTTTTTTTCAATTATTGAAAATTGAGCAAAAGGATTTACATTTGCAGAAGAAAAATAGTTTAAGTAACTGGAAAATTAACAATTGGCAATTGACTCTGATATAAAACACTAATTTTTGGTAAAAAATATCTTGTTCAAAGACAATCTAATTTTGTCCATTTACTATGTTTGATTTTTAGTTTTTTTATAAAAAAAGAAAAAATTAAACGCCAAAAACTTAAAACTAATAAAGGATATGAATTACGATTTAATTGTTATCGGTAGTGGACCTGGTGGTTATGTGGCAGCTATTAGAGCGTCTCAATTGGGTTTGAAAGTAGCCGTAGTAGAGAAAGAATCATTGGGCGGAATTTGTTTAAATTGGGGTTGTATCCCGACCAAAGCACTATTAAAATCAGCTCAAGTATTTGAATATATTAAGCACGCAAAAGATTATGGTATTGAGGTAAGCGACGCAAAAGCAGACTTTGGTGCAATGGTTAGTAGAAGTCGAGGTGTTGCTAGTGGTATGTCAAAAGGTATTAGCTTTTTGTTTCGCAAGAACAAAATCGAAGTAATTAACGGTTTTGGTAAATTACAAAAAGGCAAAAAGGTAGAAGTAACTGACGATAAAGGCAATAAAAAAGTCTATTCTGCTAAGCACATTATCCTAGCAACAGGAGGACGCGCGAAGGAATTGCCTTTCTTGAAGATTGACAATGATAAAGTTATTGGTTATCGTAAAGCCATGTCTTTAGATAAACAACCTAAACGCATGGTCGTTATTGGTGCAGGTGCTATTGGTGTTGAGTTTGCTTATTTTTATAAGTCAATCGGCACGGAGGTAACTATTGTTGAATATTTGGATGGATTAGTACCTCGTGAGGACAAAGATATTTCGAGAGAGTTGACGAAGACCTATAAGAAAATGGGTATCAAAACACTCGGAAATACGGCTGTTCAATCCGTTGATTTGTCTGGTGATGGATGTAAAGTTATTTACAAAAATCACAAAAATGGTAAAGAAGGTTCTATCGAATGTGATATTGTTTTGTCTGCAACGGGCGTTACTCCAAACACAGAAAATATTGGTTTGGAAGAAGTTGGTGTAGAACACGACAGAGGTTTGGTTAAGGTAGATAAGTATTACCGCACGAATGTAGAAGGCATTTATGCCATTGGTGATATTATCGCTACTCAGGCATTGGCGCACGTTGCAAGTGCCGAAGGTATTACTTGTGTTGAAGCTATCGCTGGACACACGCCTGACGTAATTGACTATAATAATATACCAGGTTGTACTTACTGTTCTCCAGAAATCGCTTCTGTTGGTTACACCGAAGCAGGTGCAAAAGAAGCTGGTTATGATGTCAAAGTCGGTAAATTCCCATTCTCTGCATCAGGTAAAGCAAGTGCTGCTGGTGTAAAAGGTGGATTTGTCAAAGTTATTTTTGATGCTAAATATGGCGAATGGCTAGGCGCTCACATGATTGGTGCTAACGTTACAGAGATGATTGCGGAAGTAGTCGTAGCTCGTAAATTAGAAACAACTGGACACGAAATCATCAAGTCTGTTCATCCGCACCCGACTATGAGTGAGGCTGTTATGGAAGCTGCTGCTGCTGCTTACGATGAAGTTATTCACCTTTAATT
>CAKZLT010000553.1 GCA_937127195.1 uncultured Saprospiraceae bacterium | reverse complement strand
CAAAGGCTTTTTTATCAAAATCATGATACCACTGAACGCGACTAACTTCAGGCTCACCCTTGGTAATTGTCCCCGTTTTATCAAGAATCATGGTATCAATACCGTGAATGTGTTCAAGACTTTCTGCGCCTTTGATAAGAATTCCTTTTTTAGCACCTTTTCCGATTCCAACCATAATCGCGGTTGGTGTCGCAAGTCCCAAAGCACACGGACAAGCGATTATTAAAACAGTAACAGCAGCCACAATTGCATTAACAATATCAGTGTAATACCACCAAATACCAAAAGTCAAAATAGCAATCACAACAACAATGGGAACAAAAACACTCGCAATCTTATCTACTAATTTCTGAATAGGTGCTTTTGAGCCTTGAGCCGTTTGTACCATTCGAATAATCTGAGTGAGCATCATTTGACTACCAATACTTTTTGTTTGGATAGTTAGGCTACCTTTTTGGTTGATAGTACCACCAATAACGGTGTCGTTGATTTGTTTTTGAACGGGAATTGGTTCGCCTGTAATCATGCTTTCATCAACGTAACTTGCCCCATTTATAATAATACCATCGACAGGAATTTGGCTGCCAGGCTTAATTAATATCTGGTCATTAAGCATTACATTTTCTATCGGAATGGCTTCGTATGCTTCGTTTTTGAAAACTAAAGCCGTTTTTGCGCGCAAGTTTAATAATTCATTAATGGCAGTTGAAGTGCTTTTTTTTGCTTTTTCTTCAAGCCATCGACCAAGTAAAATTAGGGTAATCAAAACGCCAGCCGTTTCATAATAAACGTGCGGTTCGAGTCCTTGATTAATTAAAATTTGAGGGAAAAGCGTATTAAAAAGACTAAACAAAAAAGCCGTTCCAGTGCCGAGCGAAACAAGCGTATCCATGTTCGTATTACCGACTTTTGCTTGCTGCCACGCATTCACAAAAAACTCACGACCAATCCACGCAAGCATAGGAATTGTAACGACGAGCATTATCCAATTAGCATAAGGGACATCAATGAATACCATTGATAGAAGCATTAAAAGAATAGACAAAAAACCTCCAACAACGACTTTATACTGTAATTGTTGGAGTCGAATGACTTCCTTTTTTGCTTGCTCTTGTCGGATTGCTTCGGTATCTTCCAATAGCTGAAAACCTAATTTGGCGACTTTTGCTTGCATTTTTTCAAAAGAAACCGTTAACTCATCAAACTCTACCAAAGCTGATTTGTTGGCATAATGGACCTGTGCTTCTTCAACTCCTTTCATCCTTGAAAGTACTCGTTGAGAACTTGAAGCGCAAGAGGCGCAAGACATTCCTTCTATTTTGTAAGAGACTTTCATAGTGCAGTTTTGAAACTTGAATGATATGTGATAAATGTTGAATGTTGAATGCTCCGCTGTTAGTGAAAAAGCAGCGGAGCATTCAAATTTTATCATTCAAAATTCATCATTCAAAAGAATAACCATTCAAAAAGTCCTTGACTTTCATTCGTTTACGTCCTTGCAATTGAAGTTCTAATAGATTGATATAACCATCCGATGTAGCAATTTTTATAAACGATTTATTATCAGAATGAAAAGAACCAGGTTCATGTTCATGTGCTTCAATTTCTTTTAGCGTTCTGAATAATTTTAATTTTTTGTCATCAAGTGTCGTCCACGCCGCAGGATACGGACTCAATCCACGAACGAAGTTATGAATTTTTAAAGTTGATTGATTGAAGTCTATTTTGCAAGTTTTGTGGAAGATTTTGGGTGCATGAGAGACCAATGATTCATCTTGTGATTTTGGTTCGTAATCATTGTTTTCAATAGATTTGACAGTCTTCAAGACCAAATCTGCGCCTAATCCCATCATTTTGTCGTGTATTTCTCCGACTGTTTCATTTTCCTCAATAGGTAATTTTGATTGAAAAAGGAGGTTTCCTGTATCGATTTCGTGCTTCAAGAAAAAAGTACTTACACCAGTTTCTTGGTCACCATTAATGACCGCCCAATTGATAGGTGCTGCACCTCGATACTTTGGCAAAAGAGAACCATGAAGGTTGAAAGTCCCAATTGGAGGCATATCCCAAACGACTTTTGGCAACATCCGAAAAGCAACAACTATTTGCAAATCAGCTTTCAATTCACGTAATTCTTCTACAAAGGCAGGGCTTTTTAGGTTTTTAGGTTGTAAAATATTGAGTCCTTTGCTTTGAGCGTATTTTTTGACATCAGACTCTAAGAGCGTTTTGTTGCCTCTTCCGCCCATTTTGTCAGTAGAAGTAATAACGCCTACTACGTCGTATCCATTTTTTATTAAAATATCTAAAGAAGGCACCGCAAAAGCTGGCGTACCCATAAAAACTATTCGCATATATTATATCTTGTATTATTTTTAGTAAAAGACTATCATGGTTATTCAACCACAAACATACAAACAAGGTTCGACTTTCTTGAATAAAATATAGAGGAAAGATGGTTGACGGACGCTTCGCCTGCCTGCTGACGCATCCGTCCACCGTCAAGCAAAGCGTCTGTTCACCGTTTTCAAAAACAAACAAACTATGAAATTAGAAATTTGTGCTAATTCTTTAACTTCTGCCTTGAATGCACAGGCTGGTGGAGCTGACAGGGTGGAGCTTTGTTCTGAATTGTCTCTTGGAGGAGTTACTCCTAGCGCGGGCTTGATTGAATTGGTAAGGGCGAGGCTTTCAATTGAGGTTTTTGTGTTGATAAGACCGCGAGCTGGTAATTTTTATTATTCAAATAATGAACTTGAAATTATTAAAAATGATATTCTTTTTTGTAAAAAAATGGGCTGTGACGGTGTCGTAATCGGGGCGTTAAATAGAAATGGAACGGTTAATATAGAAGCAATGCGTGCTTTTATTGATTTGGCGCGACCAATGAAAGTTACTTTTCATAGAGCTTTTGATGTGTGTCAAGAACCTATAAAATCCCTAAATGAATTGATTGAGTTGGGAGTTGATCGAGTTTTGACATCGGGACAACAGCCAACTGCAATAGAAGGAATTGGGCTTTTGGAAGACTTATTAAAAGTTGCTCAGACTGATATAATCATATTGGCAGGAAGTGGCGTAAATACAGAAAATGTAGCAAAATTCTATGAAATAGGTATTCCAGAAATACATTTTTCAGCAAAAAAAAATCTTAACCCTTCTTTTGATATTTTTGTTTCTAATGTAAAATTAGAGGATAAATCTTACAGTTACTGGGAATCAAGTGAAGATGTAATTAGAAAAATGACAATGCGAATACAAAATATGAAAAATGACAAAAACTAGTTTTAATAGTGAGTATAAAGGGAAGTAAGTTGTTTTTGGAGTTTATATATTGAAATTGAATATATTCAATTGCTTGATAGTGAGACCTGAAATACTAAGAAGAAAAGAAAGTGGGAGAGGAAGATTATATAAGAAAGATAAAAAGATAGTTGGTGATTATCACTGATAGTTATCAACTATTTGTTTTTTTAAATGATTGACCGTCTTTTCTTTCGTTTTTTATTTGTAATATTGACCTGTAAAATATTAAAGTTTATGATTTATATAATTTTATAGACTTCTACAATTACATTTTTTTGAAAAAAAATAGTGAAGTAATTATTAAGAACAAAGACTTTTAAAAAAAAAGAAATAATAAAAATAGTTATTTTTGCTTTATATCTGAATGTATTTGCTAAAACGATCAATCCTTATTTTTAATAAAGAAACCTAAGAATTACAAAAAAAGTTAATTTTAACGAACTAAATTTTATGACAAAAATGATGATGTAATATCTTTATTAAAGATTATTTCATCACTTACCTGACAAAAACGGCAGGTTTATTAAAAGATATTCTGTCATTGTGTTTAGTAATTCGTTGTACTTTATAATAGTAGCAATAGGACTTAATTATAGGTTTGCTTATAGTTAAATAATACATTTTATCATTAGAATTTTAATTTTTTTT
>CAKZLT010000552.1 GCA_937127195.1 uncultured Saprospiraceae bacterium | reverse complement strand
CATTTTCACTTGTATTCGTAAATGCTACATTAACAGGTGAGACTTCTCCACTTACTTCCATTTTGTAATCAGCAGTAGGTTCAGGTGTACATGATGCCAATAGTAAGGTGACACCCAAAAAGAAAAAAATATGTTTCATCTATTTGATTTTAATTTTTCTATAAAAAGGTTTGACTCTACGAAATTAATTAATTTTCAGGTTAGAGCGTAAAAAACGAATAGGGCAATTTTCAATTACTCTAAATATTAACGTCACAAAAATCGCGAGATAAAATTTGATTGGAAGAAAAAAACTATAAAAAACAAGCGTTTTTTTCTATAAAAAAATGTTAATTTTTTTTAACACTGTCTAGAATGCCAAATGCTCCTCTAAAGGAGCATTTGGATTTCTTTTAATAGATTTCGATTAACTTTGAAAAATGGTTGAGTTGTTGTTACATTTTCTCTTTTTATCCTTATTTTCTTCTATAAGAAGCTGATACTGATAAACTTCCCCAAAGAAGAAAAGAACCTAAAGCGATTGCTAAAATTAACATAGTTTTTGTGTTTTGTAATATTACTTCATTCAAAAGTCTTATTATTCCCCTAAAATTTGTTTGACCTGTTAAAAATAGTTAAAATTTTGTTAACCACACAAAAACAATATAAAATTTCTCACATTAATTTGAACCTAATATGAAATATGGCATTTTACAAAAATAACGTCACAAATTTGATGTTACAAGGGTACAAATTGTACTATTTTGATGATAAAAGTCATTCTACTACAATAGAAATTGGGGTATGATAATATTCAACAATGTAAGACCCAAGAACAGCACTTCCTTCTGGGTAATTTTGGTATCTACGTTGTATCAATGCTATTTTAACTCTTCCTTTTTTTAACTGAGCAATTTGTTCTTTTCTAATAAATAACTTCTTTCCAGAACTTCCTCCTACCATATTCATACGAACGGGCTGCTCCGTTTTATAATCAAAAATAAGCCTTAACTCATCTTTGTTAGATAAAGTATCTCCTTCCCAGACCAAATGAAAGCCACTATCGCGCTGAATAATGTCACCATTAATTGATAAATTTTTTAATGGGTTGAATTCAACAGCTTGTTCGATGAGTTCATTTTTTTGATTTTTGAACCAAAATTTAATAGCTTCAGGAAAAGGAATCCTTTCTTTTAAACTATAATAATCGTCCGTATGCCCTTGCATTGACTTGAACTCCATCGGCTTCTCAAGTACATCAACACCATCCGCAGGAAAAAAAGCTTCTGCTGATACTTGCGGTATTAATACTTTATATTTCGCCTGCAAATCTAGAGTATTTGATACTGCCATATAACGAATTTTATAATCCGCAATCAACACCCCTTTTGATTCTTCTTGGCAAGCAACCGTACTGATAATAATTCCCAACAATGCTAGAGTTAATAACTTATTCATATTATATCATTTGATTTTTATTCGTTTCAACGAAAAAGACTTAAAGAACGTTAAATTTGTATTTTAAAAAAAATAAAAAACGAGTTTCTATTTTTTTATTAAAAATGAACCGTTATACTAATATTTAAACTAGTTACTTGATTCTAGCTTGTTGCTGCTACCGCTGTCAATCAAAACAGCGGTAGCAGCAACAAGCAACTAGAAACCAGTAACTAGAACTTAGCTATGATTTCAAATATATGAAAACTGAAAATCAACTTTCTTTTATTTCTGTCAAAATGAGTAGAACTGTCTTTTTATTTATTGGAATATTACTTCTGACAAGCTGTGAAGAAAAAATCGCTGAAATGCAACGCAATATCTCAACACAAAACTTGGGTGTTGAGCGTATAGAAACCGTCGAAATGCTATATAGTGATTCTGCCATTGTTCGCCTACGCATTCAAGCCCCAACCCTATTGAATTATATTAAAATCGGAAATGAGAAAAAAGTATTTTCTGATGGTTTGAAGGTTGATTTTTATAATGAAAATGCCGTAACCACTAGCACACTTACCGCCAAATACGCGACTCAATACAATCGAGAGAATAAAATCGTTATTCAGAAAAAGGTCGTTGTAAAAAGTATGAATAATGAAAAATTAGAGACCGAAGAACTCATTTGGGACGAAAAAAAGAAACAACTTTATACTGACAAATGGGTCAAAGTATCGACTGACGAAGAAACCATTTATGGTTATGGCTTCACTTCCAATCAAGAATTCACTGAATGGGAAATCAAAAAAGTAACAGGACGATTCATTGTTGATAATTTACCAGAATAGATTAAAAATGAGAGGCGAAACCGAGAAGCGAGACTAGGCGTGAACTTTTGCGAGTCATAATATTCAACTACTCAAAATAGAAGAAAATGGGATTAGAAATAGAAAAAAAATTCTTAGTAAAAGATAATTCTTGGAAAGCTTTAGCCGAAGGCGTTTTGTATCAACAAGGCTATTTGAGTACTGAGAAAGAACGAACGGTTAGAGTTCGAGTCATTGGAGAACAAGGATATTTGACCATTAAAGGGAAATCCATTGGTGCAACTCGCCTTGAGTTTGAATATGAAATTCCTGTAATTGATGCACAAGAAATGCTAACGAAACTTTGTGGAAATAGTGTTTTGGAAAAGTATAGATATAAAATTCCTTTTGATGGAATGATTTGGGAAGTTGATGAATTTTTGGGTAAAAATAAAGGTTTGATAGTTGCCGAAGTCGAAATGGAAAACGAAGAGCAAATTTTTAAATTACCAAGCTGGATTGGCGAAGAAGTAACACACAAAACTGAATATTTCAATTCTCGACTTACACAGAAACCATTTTCAGAATGGTAAATTTAAGAAGTGAGTAAATGATAGAATGAATGGATAATAGAATAGGCTACCGCTGTTAGTTGCTATGAAAGCATGAAACAGCGGTAGCCTATTCTATCATTCACTTATTCATTCATCCGCTCATTAATTTATTCACTAAAAGCCACTACTGTATCTTCACATTTTTTAGTTGATGCGGGTTGTTGGTCTTCCATACTCCATGATGGACATTTACAACGTTTTGATTTAGCTCTTTTGATGGCTTTACAGCTTGTCATGCTTCCCACAAATAGAAACATCCCGAATATCAACAGAATATTTTTTGTATTTTTCATAGTGATTATTATTTTTAATTTACCTTTTATTATTTTCCCAAAATAATAAAAGTACTATTTTGTTTTTTTTATAAAAGCCAAAATACGAAATACAATTGATTTGGCTATTCTTCTTAACGAATAACAAAAGTAAAAAGTATTTGAAACGCATATTAATTACACCCCTCAACTGGGGATTAGGTCACGCAACTCGTTGTATGCCAATCATCAATGAATGCCTTGCTCAAGGCGCAGAAGTCATTATTGGCTCTGATGGACGCGCACTTCATTTACTCCAAAAAGAATATCCTCAACTTCAATTTATTACGCTTCCAGCTTATAATATTACGTATAAGTCTAGTAATATGCTGCTCAATATTGCGCCACAATCATTAAAAATTCTTCGAGCAATTTGGGCAGAACATCGAGCAATTCAGCAAATCATAGAGGAACATAAGATAGATATTATCATTTCTGATAATCGTTATGGTTGCTACTCAAAGCACATTCAATCTATATTCATAACGCATCAGTTGAATATCAAAATCCCCAATCCTTTTCTTCAAAAAATGGTTGCTTTTTTTAATCAAATACTAATCAAACACTTTGATGAATGTTGGATTCCTGATTTTGAAAAGGAAGAAAACAGCCTTAGCGGTATTTTAGGTCATCGTTCTAGTCTTAAAAAGAAAACATACCTTGGTGCTTTGACACGAATGAAATATCAAAAAACGCCCATCAAAAATGATATTCTAATCATTCTTTCTGGCCCCGAACCTCAACGAACCTACCTAGAGGAGCAATTACTCGAACAAGTCGAAA
The DNA here is from genome assembly GCA_937127195.1 of uncultured Saprospiraceae bacterium. GTDB lineage: Bacteria > Bacteroidota > Bacteroidia > Chitinophagales > Saprospiraceae > CAKZLL01. The sequence goes on along the minus strand of CAKZLT010000552.1, from coordinate 7,763 downwards.
AGCTCTCAGAATCTGTTATTTTTATAAAAGGAAAAACCGATTTAGAAGGCAATATTACTCAAAGAGACAATCTGACTATATATAATTACATGACCGCACAGCAACTCAATCAAACCATTCTCGAAAGCGAAATCATCATTACGCGTTCTGGTTATAGTACGATTTTGGATTTGGCAGTTTTAGGTAAAAAAGCCATTCTTATCCCAACTCCTGGGCAAACGGAACAGGAATATCTAGGAGAATATTTTCACGAAAAAGGTGTTTTTTATTATCAAAAACAAAAGAATCTTAATTTGAAAATGGCTTTGGACGCTGTTCAAGAATTCAAAGGAATGAAAGTTAGTAATGATGATATATTAAAAAAGGTGGTAAAAAGGCTTTTATAAAAAAATTCAATCCATAATGGGAATTTTTTCATTTCAAAGATTGTAGGAATAACTATATATTTGTGCCGTATTAAAAAATACTAAGCATCAGACACCTTGAAGGCGTCCGAAGCTTAAAATTAACGACAAGAAAAATTAATCATGAAGCAAGTTTTATCATGTATTCAGCCGACGGGAGATATGCACTTTGGTAATTATTTTGGTGCTGTTCAGAACTGGGTGAAGTTACAAGAGGAGTACGATTGTGTCTATGGAGTAGTGGATTATCACGCGATGACCATGCCTTATAACCCAGTCAAACTACGCCAAAATACTTGGAACTTAATCATCAACCTATTGGCTTCAGGAGTAAAAGCAGAAAATCTGTTTGTACAATCTTTAGTACCTGAGCATGCGGAACTTTCATGGATTTTTAATTGCGTTTGTTCTTATGGTCAATTGACTCGAATGACTCAATTCAAAGACAAAAAAGACCAATTACAAGAAGGACAAAGTGAAGCGTTTATTTCTTCTGGTTTGTTTACATATCCTGTTTTGCAAGCGGCAGATATCTTGATTTATAATGCAGATTATGTGCCTGTGGGTAAAGATCAAGAGCAACACTTGGAGCTTTCTCGAAATATTGCTCAGCGTTTCAATCATCAATTTGGTCAGGAGTATTTCAAAATACCAGAGCCATTATTTACCAAAATACCAAAAGTAATGTCGCCTGCTGCGCCTAATCGAAAGATGAGTAAGAGCTTAGGCCCAAAACATTATATTGATGTATTTGGTGAAGAAGCGCGTATCAGAAAGCAGGTTCGTTCGGCAGTAACGGATACTGGCGATAATGTCGCTGGTGAGATGAGCGCAGGAGTAGGAAATTTATTTGAACTATTGAAAGCGGCAGATAGAATGTCTGACCATGATAGTTTGATGAATGATTACAATGCTGGTGATTTGAAATATTCGGCTTTGAAAGATGCAGTAGCGGATGGTTTGGTTACAATTAGTTCGGAGCTACGTGAAAAGCGTAACGAGTTAAATAGTGATAAAAAAGCCGTTAAGAATATGATTAAGCAATCTTCTTATGAAATCCGTAAACGCGCTCAACAGACCTTAAAGGATGTTAGAAGTATTACAGGTTTGATGAGTATTAGATATTAAAATAGAAGTGAGAAACGAGACCGCCCTTCGGGCTCGTTTCTCGCCTCTATTATTTAAAACAACGATGTCTTTCTCAATTCGATGCTTTTCACTTCATCGCTATCAGGCAATTTATACTTCAATTGAATCACCTCAATATCGTCGGGAAGTAGTTTTTCCTTTCTCATTGCACAAAAACTGTCAATTGTCAAGTCTTCAAAATTATGCTCATTAACACTAATAACTTGAGTTCCTAGTTTGATATTTGCCTTTTGTGCTGGACTATTTTCATACATAAAACTCACTATTAGTTTATCCTCTTTGAGTGTATATCCCATTCCGAAACCTTCCAAATCCAATTTTGATTCAACTTGAGGTTCAAGGCTAATGATTTTTGACTCCCAATTGAAAGTCACTTTATAATCTTCTAAAAAGGTATTTCCTAATAAAGAGCCCGATTTTTTGGCAGTCGAAAAAATCACTGTATCTAATGGCAAATCATATATTTTGATTTGGTTAGTTGCTACCAAAAAGCTCGTATCTGTAACCACTCCAAATACACCAGCTCCTGTTTGACCAATTCCTTTGACCATTTGAATACTATCATTTTCAAAGTTAAATTTGCCAAACTGCTTTCTATTTACACCTATCCCACCTGTTTTTCCTGTATCAAAAGTTACTTTTACTTTTTTACCCAAAATCGGAAAAGTCACCTTTGGCGAGCCTTGTCGATTATGTGTAAATGGAATTTTATAAACATTATTGGCATCAATCTCTAGCTTAGTTTGATTATCAGCAAACTCCAAAGTCTCTGCTATATAGTCGATTTGCCAAACTGCCAACTTCATCAAGTTTGCTCCAATAATACCGTCTATTTCTGCGCCTAAACATTTAATTTCGGGCGAAGTATCAAAATCTATAATCACCGCACCAATATCTTCAAAGTCTATACCTTCAATATTGATTTTTTCCATTGTCGTGAAAACCGTCTTCTTTCGATGAGAATTAGAACTACCAACATCATTTTCTGCTTTATTCTTTAGCCCTAACTCCTTTGCCATTTCAGAAGAAACCACGCTAACCGCGCCTGTGTCAAACAAAAAGCGATATTCTTTATCAGAATTATTGACTTTAGCCGTTATGATTATCCAGTTTTGTAGCTTTTCATAATTGATTTTTTTATGAAATGCCGTTTGAATAACCGAGCCGCTTGTAATTATTTTACCTGTTCGATAAGAATTACAACTACTTACAATGAAGAGAAGAATAAAAAAAAGAAGTGCTTTTGATTTCATAAGGACAAGTTAAAGCATTTTTTATAAAAAAATAAAACAGCAGCATCAATTTTTCTTTTTCTTAGGTCTTGGCAAAACTTTAGAACTTTGCTTTCTTCTTTTCCTCGTTTTTCGAAGTGGCACTTCTCCTTGTTTCATAAACATCTTTACCTTATTATCTTCTTCTGACGAAGTGTAAGACAACTCTTTTCGAGAAAGCTTTTTAATTTTAAGTGTTATTTTTTTCTTTATAGGTTTTGTAATCGTTAGTTCTACTATCTTCTTTTTACGGTTATACTTCCAAGTTCCAGAAGTATTCACTCCTTGATATCTACGTTTAAAAGTCTGATTTTTATCAAAAGTGATATAATCATAATTATCTCGCAAGTCCCAATAGCGGCGATTATAAATGGTATTATAAATTTCCCATTGATACGGTACAAAGGTTTTGAGTAATCGCTTTGAAGATTGCGCAGAACTTTCATTAGTAACAAAAAGAAAAGTCATTATTATAAAAAGAAGACGGATTTTCATCTGGTGTTATTATTTTTTAAGTTGTTTTATCTCATCGAATAAATTCGACGATACTTATTCAAAACGAATCAAAATGGTTCAAAGTTTCTTCAATTTTTTTTTTGTGCAAAAAAATGATGTTTTTTCTTTTTTATAAAAAAAATAACTTCAATTTTGCGCTTTCTTTTCTAGGGTAAAAAAAATTATGCCGTGAGTAAATGGTTTCAGTTTTTTAAATATAGCGTTTACACTTTTCTATTTACAAATATATTTTTGTTTTTGAGAAAAGAGACCATTGCTGCGACGCATCGATTCCCTGATGGTTATGACTTTGGGCAAATCATTGAAGTCTTTCCTTCTACTATAGATACTGCTGCATGGTTTGGTTTATTAATGCTTTTTGAGTTAGAAACGTGGATTATCTCTGATGAAAATCTCAAAAAAGGCTACCTAAGAGCTATCCTAAAGACTTTTAGCCTAATTTTCTTCTCTTTTGTTTTGTATTCTTTCTGGGGATATGTTGCTGCTTATTTTTGGTTAATTCCGTTTGAAAGCGTTGACTTGGCTAATATTTGTGATGTATCAGGTCAATCATGGATGACCGAAACAGATAAATTTGAAACGATTAGTTCTGATAATTGTGGAACATTAGTCAATGGAGATGCTTTGTTTAAGTATCAAGGAGAAGATATTTATACGGATAATTCCTTATTAAAATCTGCTTATTTCTTAGCCATTGTAGGTATAATTAATTCTTTGGCTTGGATATTAGTTGTTGTTGTATTAGAAATTGATGTTTGGTTACAACTCAAAAACCGCTTCGTTGGTCAAGCATTCAGATGGAGTAATTTTATCAAAAAAGGTTTATATGCTATTTTATTTATTGCGGCAATCTATTGGGGTATTAATGGTAAATTCTTGGATTTCTGGGATGCATTCATGTGGATTGTGGCTTTCTTTTTTATAGAAATGAATCTTTCAGAATGGAAAAAAGAAACAAGTGAGGCGCAAGAATAGAGTTCTTTATGGTTTTATGTTTTACCTAAAATCATAAAGAACCCAAAACAACCATTAAAAGCTAATGCCATTGCATCGTCAAGCTTTTCATAATGGCTTCTGATTCTCTGAAAATAGATTGCTCATTGCTGTCAATCGTCCAAAATATAATGCGAATTGTTTTTTCTTTTAAAATGCCAATATATTCAACATGTTGAGTTTTTATTTTTAATTCTGGGTTTTCGATATAATAAGTGAGTTGATAAAACTCTCCTGCCTTTGTTCCATAAATTGAAACTTCTAGATTAGTCGCTTGATAATCACTTCTTAACTCCTTTTTGAGTTGTTCGGCAAATGATTTGGCGTTATATTTTTTTTCATATAAAAAAGCAGTACTTGAAAAAATTGGACGAATAGAGGTATGACTCGCATAGAGTAATCGTCCCATTTTTTTGCTGTTTAGCTTTTTTAAATCCTTCAAAAAATCAGTTCGAACTATTGGAAAATATTCATTGCTAAAATCATGAAAAACATAATCTCCATGATAAGCAATCGTCGTTTTTACTTCGGGTATAGATATGATTTTATTACCATCTTTAGCTTGAATGTTATTTTCTAACTTCAAAGTTCCAGAACAACTAACCAATAAGGCTAAAACTAAAAGTCCAGCTATATTTTTCATATAATTCGTTTTTTCATAAAAAACCTTATTATGCAAACAGAAATAGCCAAAGCATTCTCAAACGCTTTGGCTATTCTTATAAAAAGATGTAAACTAGTTTTCTAATTCAAACATTTCATCTTCATCCTCTGAGTTTCTGCGGTTTCTCCACCAAACAAATGCTAATCCACCAATCAAGACATAAGGAGTTGCTAGCATATACAAAATACCTGCATTCAAGCCTCTTCCTGAACTTCCTCCATGCTTGTAATTAGATTCCGCTGCGATTTTACACATCGGGCATTGCGCTACCGCGCTAGTTGGTGTAACTGCATTCAACACAAAAACTAACGCTAAAACGGATAATATTTTTATAATGATATTTTTCATAACCTTTCTTTTTTTTTATTAAAAAACAAAATATTTAACCCTTAACTATAATAAGGCATTAGCATCAAATAACAAATTGGTCCTGTGACTGCGACATACATCCAAATCGGGAAAGTCCATTTTGCGATGCGTTTATGTGCAGGAATGTCCATCGCATAACCACGAATGAACGTGAATAATATAAATGGCAAAATTACTGCTGCTGCCAAAATATGCGTAATCAATAATACAAAGTAAATAACCTTGATAAAGCCTTCACCGCCAAAGCTTGTCGGTTCGGTCACCAAATGATAAGTTATATATGAAATCAAGAACAAAGCCGACAATCCCATTGCAGCATAAATCATACGTTGGTGTAAGTCAACCTTTTTTTGCTTAATAAAATAGATTGCTCCTATTAATGAAATTGCTGTTAATGTGTTCAAAATCGCGTGTAACCGTGGTAATAAATGAACATCAAACGGCAAAGCATCTGCTGCTACTGCTGGCAAATATCTCAACGCGACCACTACTCCCAATACAAATATTGATAAGCCAATGGCTATTTTATCTAACTTTTTGACTAAACTTTTATTCGCTTCTGGATAACTCATTTTAACAATTCTTTTCTATAAAAAAATTAATTACTTCTCGCGTTCTCTTCTGAATTTTATTGCTTTTTTAGGCGGTCGCGGTGCTGCCATTGCCAAGTGAACAACCAATCTATTGACTTCATTCAAATCAGTTGCATCGTATAATCTTCGAATCACCATACTACTATCCACTAAAGCAAATTGATTAGAATAATGTTCTAAAACAGGCATTTGATAACCTGTTTGAAACATACTATCTAATTGCCCCGCCTCTCCTTTTAGCCAGTGCCATTCGCTTCCTTCTTCTTTATTATCTACTAAATTTACTCTACTAGAATCCGAGTAATAACTGAATAATTTTATTTTATAATTCTCTGGAAATGCTTCTTGAATTCTCTTAAATTCATTAGAAAAAGAATCGCAAGGTGCGCCACAATCTCCCGAAAAATAACCAACTACAGTCATATTTCCCTTCATACTAGCCTCTGTAATCGTATCTCCGTATTGATTCAAACTCACAAAAGTTGGAGCTTTTCCCAAATCCCCCAATTCATCTAATCTCTCAATATAGTAATCTAGTCCAAATCTCAAATACAAAAATGATCCCGCAGGTAATATAATTACTGCAAACAAAAACATTAATGTTTTTGCTATTGTCCAAGTACTTCGCTTCTCTCCCATATCCTTTTGAATTCGTCTTTTTAGTACATTTTCTAACAACTACAAAATTATAAATGTTTGCTGTTATTATTGCATTTTTGCCTTCTTTAGATAGATTATAAACAAAAAAATCACGTTTTGAATAATTCAAAACGTGATTTCTATTAATTAACTCAATAAAAAAGAATATTAAAAAGCTCTAAGTTCTCCTGTCAATTCTGATGGTTCTACGAACATCATTCCTGTCGGATTAGATTCTTGAACTTGCTTCTGGTCTTTTTCTTTAATTAATTCTCTGCGATCTCCCCAAGAACCACCTTCTTGTAAGAATGCAACTATTGCCCAAGTCAACAATAATGTAGGTAATACTACACTCATTGCCAAACCTTTTACTTCGTACTTCATGTGCATAAATTCATTTACAATGAAATATGCCTTATACAAACTCAAACCAATCATGATAGGATACATGATAAATCGAGGCAATTCAAAACCATCGATAACGTGTCCGTTACCAACTAAAGCAATCAATACCTCTGCTATGGTAATAATACCTAATAGTATAAAACCTCTATATGCTTGCTTTTTACCTTCTTCGTATGATAAACCTGCCATTATAACTAGGATTTTTTTAAAATTTGAAATTACGCTTACTACTTAATTTGTTGCTTTTACAATAAGTAAAATACTAAGAATACGAATACCCATACTAAATCGACAAAGTGCCAATATAGTCCAATCTTCTCAACCATCTCGTATCCGTTCTTTCTGTCAGCATATACTCCACTTACTACGTTTAGCAAAATAACTAACAAGAATGCAATTCCTGAAAATACGTGAAATCCATGAAATCCTGTAATAGAGAAGAATAAAGCTCCAAATTGATAAGGACCTAATTGTTGTTCACCAGATTCACCAGACTCTGTTTTGTATCTTCTAGAAATGAACTCCATTCCTTGCTTACCTTCTGCTTTCTCTGGATATTCAACTATTGTATTTGGCTTATGTTCATCTGTGTGAGCATCTCCATGTCCTTCGTCACCGTGACTATCATCACCATGTCCTTCTTCGCTGTGAGCATCTCCATGACCGTCGCCATGTCCTGCATCGTGACCGAAAGCATGTAATAAATAAGTATCTCCAGCGTCAAACTTTTCACCTTCTTCACCTGGTTTATAAGGATGAC
>CAKZLT010000551.1 GCA_937127195.1 uncultured Saprospiraceae bacterium | reverse complement strand
GATGTATTGCTAGCCGTAAGAACTTCTATTCTGACTCCTTTGAAAGCAATAAGTGTAGGGCTCTCCTTACCTAGTTTATACTGAATATTTTGAGTGAAGGCTGGGCGGGCCATGCTGTCTTTTAGTTCACGATAGGAGATATTTATTACCCCATTTACAACGCCTTGATAAAGAAGACTTTATACAACAACTCAACACCAAATTATTAGATATTACTAAAGGTGAAAAATTCATCACATTCTTTTACGCAGAATATTGTTTAGAAAGTCGTGTCCTTAAATATATCAATGCTGGACACAATCCGCCCGTATTAATACAAGACGGTAAAGCATTTCCGTTAGACAAAGGTTGTACTCTATTGGGAACTTTTGATAGGATTCCATTTATAGAAATGGGTACTGTAAATATTCATAAAGATGCCCTCATTGTTACTTATACGGATGGTATCACCGATTTGCAAAATAAGAACGATGAATACTTTGAAGTACCTATTCTAAAGGAGTTTGCTATTAAAAATGCTCATTTTTCTGCAAAAGACTTTAATGATGAATTACTAGATTTCATGGATGAATTTAGAGGTGACAAATCTTTTCCTGATGACCTTTCTGTATTGACTTGTAAGATTTTTTAGTCGAAAATTTGATTATTTATCATTCAAATTCTTCTCGCCCTTTTTCTAGGTGATAATCTAATAATTCTCGCAAAGTCACTTCGTCTATACTAAAATATTCAAATGGAACTTCTACAATTTTGATTTCTTCATTTTCATCCCAATAAGAAAGATGTAGCATTTCTACTCTACCAAAAAAAGTGGCTATTATATTATAACGATATAACGATTTCCATTCAATTATTCCCGTTCTCATAGCTCGAATCGAGAGTCCCGTTTCATTAATTTCTAATTGTATTTCTTTTGCAAAATAACGCTTGACAATTACCAAAAAGGGTTCTTTATTATCTAAAATTGGTACTTTTATAAACCAAATCGGAATACAAATCGCCCCCAAAAGAACACCTATAACAACCGTTTTTCTATCCAAAGGGAATAGTCCTGTGACAACCAAATAAAAAGAAACAATCGCTAAAACAATTTGACCAATAAACATTGACCAAAAAATCCATTTTTGAATATATATCCTCAAAAATTTATTTAGAGGTGCTTTTTCAGCATTTTCTGTTTCAATTTCGTGTTCAGCTTCCGCAATAATTGCCTTATCCTTTTTGGTTAAAATCATCGTTTTCCCCCAAAATTTATCATCTTCCCAAATCAACTTCCCACTAATAGCTCTTTCTTTGAGTTCTCTTTTGTTCGATACATTTTTATAAGCCCAAACCAACCATCTAGGTGCAACAATACTCCAATAAAGCCATGCAATTATCAGCACTCCTGCAAGTGATGGAAAAAACCACCAAAATGGCAAGCCCATTTCTTCCATTATCATTGTACCAATATAAATGTAGCCTAATATAATTGCCAAAACAGGTACATTTATCAATACATGACCAATATTCACCGCTTTTTTTGCTGTCATTTTTTTTTATTAAAATAGCTTTCAAAATAAAAATATTCCAATTTTTTTATAAAAATAAAAAGATTTTACTAACCTTTTCATACAAAAAACTGTTTAGCCTAAGTGTTAGGTTAAAAAGTAAAAAACTACTTTATTTCATAAAAATTACTTTATCCAAGTTAATGGCAAATCGCTTTATAATAGAAATAGAACGAGAAAAAAAAGCAATCAATGTCAAATTGTGGCAACCTTTAATGCTTTTAGGGTTCGTAATATTAATGTTATTGGGCTTTGTTTCTAAGAATTATTTCTTGTATAGCAGTATGTTGTTGACTTTTTCGATGTTTTTTGTTTTTTACATTTATTTGAATTTCATAAGAAAACCCAGTAAATTACTTTGCAATATTACGCCTAAAGAATTCCACATTGTAGAATTAGACAACCCATTTTCATTAGATATTAATTGCCAAATTAAACACTTGGAAACTGTTGAGATTTTCGAAGATAAAAAAGCCTGGTATCTAACACCAACCAAGTTCTTAAAATGTAGCTGCCAAAACAAAAGTTACTTGATACAATTAAATAGTTTTTGGTTTGGCGACATATCAAATGCCAGTTTACAAGAGTTTTTTTTCTACCTAGATAAATACAACCCCAAAGTCAAGATAGACGAAAGTTTGAATGTTTTGTAGATTTCGTAACACTATGAGCCTTTTCTGCCAATTCTTAATACTACTTTTATGATTTATTACCTGTAATACTCCTTATAAAAAATAGAAATAAACTATCTTAGCACCATTTCCAATACTTTTAATTTAGTTTGCAAATGTCCATACAATCCAATATCTCTCTTCAACCTTATAACACTTTTGGCATTGATGCCATTGCCAAACAATTCTTGAGTATTGAGTCTATTTCAACACTTCAAAAAACTATTCAAGACCTTCAATCTTCCAATCAGTCCGTTTTTATTTTGGGCGGAGGTAGTAATATTCTTTTAAAAAATGATATTTCCGCATTGGTTTTAAAAATGGATTTGAAAGGTAAAAGCATTTTTAAGAAAGAAGAAAATAACATCTGGGTAAAAGCAAAAGCTGGGGAAAATTGGCACGATTTCGTACTCTGGACTTTGCAACAAAATTACTATGGGCTCGAAAATTTATCCCTAATTCCTGGGACGGTTGGCGCGTCTCCGATTCAAAATATTGGAGCTTACGGTGTCGAGTTGAAAGATGTTTTTGAATCATTGGAAGCGGTTCACCTTCAAACAGGCGAAATCAAAACATTCAACAAAGAGGCTTGTCAGTTCGGTTATCGAGATAGCATTTTCAAAAATAAACTCAAAGGTCAATTTTGTATTGTCTCAGTTACTTTCAAATTATCAACGCTTCCAACAATTCGCACCGATTACGGTGCTATCAAAACACAATTACAAGTAATGGAAATTCCCGAAAAAGACTGGACGCCTCAGGCTGTCAGCGATGCGGTAATTGCTATTCGTTCTTCCAAATTACCTAATCCTGCTGAGATTGGCAATTCGGGTAGTTTTTTTAAAAATCCAGAAATTCCACTTGCTCAATTTGAAACATTAAAAACACAATTCCCTCATATTGTATCTTATGCATTACCCAATAATCAATTCAAAATTCCTGCGGGCTGGCTTATAGAACAATGCGGCTGGAAAGGAAAAGTAGTCGGAAATACTGGCACTTATAAACATCAAGCCCTAGTATTAGTCAATCACGGAAACGCCACAGGTGAGGAAATTTATAATTTGTCCACTCAAATTATCCAGTCTGTAAAGAATAAATTCGGCATAGAATTAAGCAGAGAAGTTAATGTTGTTGAATGCTGAATGCATAATGTTGAATGATTAATGCTCCGCTGTTTCGATTGCAAGAACAGCGGAGCATTAATCATTATGCATTCAACATTCACTTTAAGTTTTATCTAATTGTACGAATTTCCCATCTTTGATTTGATATTGATACTCTCCAATTTTGACAATTTCCCCTTCTTTGAGTTGCATCAAATCCATAATGTCTTCTTCAATCGTATGAATTGACCCTTTTGTCATTCTTGCCAAGTCAAGGTATTCTGTATTAATTTCTCCATCGCTTCCACAAACGATGATTTTTACAGGCTTTTTGATTTGACTAGCTAATTCGATGTCTCTCATGTCAGCATTATTATCGCCAATCAAAACAATATCTTCGCACTGAGAACAGCGCGCTAAACCCGACAAAATCGCTTCAATATCATTTTCAGGGTCATCACCGCCATATCCTTTGACCATCGTTTCTTTAGCTAGAGCCAAGATGTCTATGAATTTTTTAGAGTTCGAATGATAAATTCCACCTGTTGAGCCAATAACCTTTTCCTCCGTTGTTTTTTCATCACCATCATTAAAAAAGGTAAAATGTTCTGATTTCTCTTCCGTTTGATTCAATTTCAACCATAGCATTACTTGTGCTGTATAAGGTGACATACTTCCAGTCAAATCTGCTACAACTAGCATTTTTCGCCATTCCCTATTCCGTTCAAATACCGTCAAAACTGTCGAATCTGGTAATTCTTCATTTTCATCAAAAATCAATTTATCCAAATACGATTTGTCTGGCGTTACATAAGAAATCACAAATCCATGAAACAATTCACTTCCTTCGGCTGGTGATTTTGCTGCTGTTTGAGCGACAACTTTCCAGTCAGTCAAACCGTTAAACATTGAACGGTCAAGATAATACAAACCTCTCAATCTTGCTTTATTCAACTTCGGTTGATTGAATTTTTTGGATTGAGAAAAATCAGTATAAACCAATTCTACTCGCTCGACAACCTTTCCTTTGAGTCGATTAAACAAAGTATCTGGATTAAGAATGGTAGAAGTTCCATAATCCATTCTCAAGAAAAATTGCTGGTCGCTCAGCGAGTCAATTTCGTATTTTGAGACAGGAATAGGTTCTAATTTCAGAATAGAATCAATCATCGGCGATTGAGCAAAACTGATAGATGCGATAAACAGAAATAGAGCTATTGAGTACGTTTTCATTTATTATTGATGTTGTTAAAAGTTCGTTATTTATAGCGTAAGGCGTTTAATAATGTTTCTTTTATAATACTAAAATAGTAAAAAGGAACAAGTTGTATCTTTAAAAAAAATCGAATGCAATTCAATTTATAGAACTACCAATATTACCACAACTAAAACCAGAACAGCTATTCAAGTTATGAAAAAAGACTTAAATTATAGTTATAATTAGCATAAGCAAAACCTAATAAATCGCATCAATAGAAGTTGCTAATTGAGTTTTTTTGAACAAAGTTATCTTTTTATAGTTGTTTGAAGTGTGACTAATATTTAACTTTTCATAGCTACTTTTTTATCAAAATGCATGAAATTAATATCATCTTTTAGTTACTTTTTTTCGTAAAAAAATATACTTTTATAAAGTAGAAATATTCAATAATAGTTGTAATTAAAACTTACCATATCGTTTTAATTTTTTTTTAAAACTTTCGTAAAAAAATTAATTACACTAAAACTTAAAGTGCAAATAATCAAAAACAACAGAATTAATCTTAACCAATTATTCTACAATTGCACTCATTCATTTACAAGAAAAATATGAATAAAAAATCAATCAACAAAGAAGCGTTATTGTATCACTCGGAAGGAAGACCAGGGAAAATTGAGGTTATACCTTCCAAAGCTACTGCCAATCAAAGAGACTTATCTCTCGCTTATTCTCCTGGTGTTGCAGTGCCATGTTTGGCTATTCATGAAAATCCCAATGACGTTTATAAATATACAGCAAAAGGAAATCTAGTCGCTGTTATTAGTAACGGAACAGCCGTTTTGGGATTAGGAGATATTGGCCCAGAAGCGAGCAAACCTGTTATGGAAGGAAAAGGCTTACTTTTCAAAATCTATGCAGACATTGATTGTTTTGATTTAGAATTAGACACCAAAAACGTGGATGAATTCATCAGAACGGTCAAGATTCTTGAGCCTACTTTTGGTGGTGTAAATTTGGAGGACATCTCCGCTCCTGCTTGTTTTGAAATAGAAGAGCGCCTCAAAAAAGAGTTGAATATACCTGTAATGCACGATGACCAGCACGGAACAGCTATTATTAGTGGTGCGGCGGTTTTGAATGCTTTAGAAATAGTTGAAAAAAATATTTCTGAGGTTAAAATCATTGTCAACGGAGCTGGAGCTTCTGCTATC
>CAKZLT010000550.1 GCA_937127195.1 uncultured Saprospiraceae bacterium | reverse complement strand
AACCGCAATTCCAACCAAGGCATTAAGTGCGTTATGTTTGCCTGGCAATGTAAAAGCTAAATTTTCTATATTCTCAATAGGACTAATCACATCAAATACAAAGTATCCATGTTCAACGCGAACATTTTTAATCTGATACTCCCCAGATTCATGACCAAAAGTATTGGTAATCAATCGTTTTTGAGATGTTTTTTCTATCCTTAGCGGCAAATCATTTTTATATAAAATAAAACCATTATCATTCGTTTTGTGTACAAATTCTGAAAACGTCTCGTGCATCGTGTCCACATCTCCATAAATATCCAAATGGTCAGCATCCATCGAAAGAACTGCCGATATTTCTGGATTGAGGTGCAAAAATGAACGGTCAAACTCATCAGCTTCTACCACAAACCATTCGCTTGTGCCTTCTACGAAGTTGGATTTGAAATTTTCTGCAATTCCTCCCAAAAAAGAAGTGCAATCAATTCCGCAAGTTTTTAAAATATGCGTTGTAATGGAAGTAGTCGTTGTTTTTCCGTGTGTTCCACCGATTGCAATCGCTTTCATACCACGACTAATGATGCCTAAAACAGCAGCACGTTTGAGTACTTCATAGTCATTATTCCAAAAATATTGCAATTCCGTATGTGAATTTGGAACAGCAGGTGTATAAACCACCAAGTCAATTCCCTTAGGAATTTGACTCACATCATCCTCATAATGAATAGACATTCCTTCGGCTTCCAACTGTTCCGTTAGAGATGAAGTGGTTTTGTCATAACCATAAACTTCGACTTTTCGACTATTAAAATAGCGCGCTAAGGCACTCATCCCAATTCCGCCAATTCCTACGAAATATATTTTTTTGATTAATTCCAGTTTCATTCTATGTCTTTTTTATTTCCCGCAGAGTTCGGGGAGAAGCAGAGTAAGGAGAGTTTTTTTTATAAAAAATGAAATAACACCTCTTCTTACTCTGCTTCTCTTGCATCTCCGCGTGAAATATCTAAATCATCTCCAAAACTTCTTTTGCAATCCGTTCTGCTGAATTTTTCATACCTAGTGCTGCGACATTTTTACTAATAGTATTTAGTTGATTTTCATTGTCCAATAAGTCCAATGCTGTTTGAAACATAGTTGTGACAGCTTCACTATCTTTTACCATAACAGCAGCATTTTTATTAACCAAAGCCATCGCATTTTGAGTTTGATGGTCTTCTGATACATTCGGAGAAGGTACTAGAATTGATGGTTTTGCAACCAAACACAACTCAGAAATAGTTGCTGCGCCAGCTCTCGAAATTATCAAATCCGCTGCGGCATACGCCAAATCCATTTTATCAATGAATTTAGTCAACTTCACATTCGGGAGTTGACCTGTTTCTTTTTGCTCAAATTCGTCGATATATAATTTACCAGCTTGCCAGATGATTTGAACACCTTGATTTTTGGCAATCAAATCAAAAGCAGCTTCCATTGCGTTGTTAATCGTGCGCGCGCCTAAGCTACCACCAACCACTACGATTGTTTTTTTATGTTCATCCAAGCCAAAATGCTTGATTGCTTCGGCTCTTTTGCCTGCTATCTTTGTAATTGCTTGCCTAACAGGATTTCCAGTGAAGATGATTTTTTCTTTTGGAAAAAATCGTTCTAAGCCTTCATACGCCACACAAACCTTTGTCACTTTATTAGCCAAAAGGCGATTGGTTACGCCAGCATACGAGTTTTGTTCTTGTATCAAAGTCGGTACACCGAGCCTTGCCGCAACATCTAGCGTCGGACCACTTGCATAACCTCCAACTCCAACTGCCGCATCAGGTTTAAAACTTCTAACTATACGAAATGCTTTAAACCAGCTACTTATCAACTTAAATGGAAACATCAAATTGCGAGTCGTCAATTGACGCTGAAAACCGCTTATCCAAAGTCCTTCGATTGGATAACCAGCTTTAGGAACGCGCTCCATTTCCATTTTGCCTTTAGCACCGACGAATTGAATCTCTATTGAGTTATCCAATGCTTTGAGTGCATTTGCAATAGCAATGGCCGGGAAAATATGCCCGCCTGTGCCGCCGCCGCTAATGATAATGCGTTTATTTTTCATATAGTTTTAGTCGTTTTTTGATAAAAGTACGGTCGAATCTATTCGACCAATTTAGCAACCACAAGTCATATCTATAATGACGCTATTGCGCTTACGTTGCTTTGCAGAAAGCCAGCAACCTGCGCCGCCAGGGTCTTCGGTAATAATTTTACGAAGAGCGTCATATTTATATAATTCAACAGGTTTACTTTTAGCTTTTTTTATATCATTCAAATCTAATGCCTTGATAATAAAATAAGCTTCAACCAATGTAATTCCTTCTATTTCAATGTCATATTGACCACTGATTTCATTACAACCTTCGTATCTAAAGAAGTGACCTTCTTCGTATTCTACCGAGTAGCCACATTCTTGTTTTTTATTCAGTGTGTAATAACTTTTATTAAACTTCCCTCCTTTGGGTCTGAAAAATTGAGCTAAATAAGCTTCAAAAACTGATTTATATTTCGCCCAATCCATTTTCATATTCAAGTCAGGCATTGGAAATTGTGTCAAAAATCCACTAAAGACAAACCCTTCTTGACCATCGTAGCGAACTTTAACCCATTCTCCTTTTATTTTAAAGTCTTTGAGTTCTGTTATAGTCAATTCACCATAAGATTTTCCATCATTTATTTTTTCTATTTTACCATTATAAGGAATGGTCAATAGTTTTTTACCGCTAGGAGTAGCGCGCATTTTCAAACCGCTTGTTGCCATAACATGATAAGTTTCATTATCAGAAATGGGCTGCGTTGAAGTTTGAAAAGCCATTGAAAAAACAGAAAAAATTAGAATTAGGATGATATTTTTCATTATTCAAGTTTTAAATGATTTGTCTGTGTAAAAAACCTGCTGATAAATATGTTTTAATTTTTAAACCGTGTCAGTTTGATTTATTTAGGTTAAATATCTCAGTTAGAAATTTACAAAGCAGCTTTTTTTGTTGTTTGAAAAAGCATTCCATCTTTCATACTTTCATAAGAGTAAGCGAAAACAGCTTGAATATCAAGAATATTTAGTCGAGGATAATTTTCTAATAATTCTTCAAAACTCCATCCTGTCGCCAATCTTTCCAAAATAAACTCGACAGAAAGTCTTGTCCCTTTAATAATTGGTTTACCTAATAATACTTTTGGGTCAGTATCTATTCTATCTTGCCAATGTATCATTTTATATGTTTTTTATTAAAAAATACTATTCACTATTCTTAAAAAATGATTAACAAAAGTTCTTTATTTTAAGTTTTGTAGCGTCATTTTTGAAAAAAACTATTGCGAACTCTCAATATGCTTACTCACACTTAATATCATTCCGATTGCCACACAAGTAAAAATAGTCGAAGTTCCTCCCATACTAACGAGCGGGAGCGTCAGCCCTGTAACGGGAACTAAGTGAACTGCGACCGCCATATTGGCTAATGCCTGAAGTGTCAATATCAGACTTAGCCCTAATGCCAGCATTGCCCCGAAGGCTTTTGGGCTTCGAGTGACCAACCGCACACACCGTATAAATAGCGTTAAGTACAACATCATTATCGCCAAACCGCCAAATAACCCGTATTCTTCGATAATAATTGAATAAATGAAGTCAGAATAGGGGTGAGGCAAATAATTTCTTTGAATACTATTTCCTGGACCAACCCCGAATACGCCACCTCTTGCTATTGCGATTTTGGACTGATTGACGTGAAGCATATATTCTTCATTCTCTGCATTCACGAACGCACCGAGTCGATTTGCCCATGTTTCTGACCGTATAAACTCTGGAAATGCTTTTCCGACCATAATCAAAAAGGCAAATACTACAACACCCATGACTAATAATAATCCAATATATTTAGCATCAACTCGTCCCATGAACATTAACATCAAACAAGTAAAAAACAATAATGCTGCTGATGATAAGTCGGCTGGCGCAATAAGCGCGCAAATAACCAAAACAGGAACAATGATTGGTAAAAAGGCTTCTTTGTAGCTTTTGATGTATTCTTGCTTGGCTGAAATTGCTCTTGCGACATATAATATTAAAGCGATTTTGGCGAAGTCGGAAGTCTGAAAAGTAATACCAATTACAGGTAATTCTATCCAACGCCGCGCTTGATTAATATCAGTACCAAAAAATAAGGTGTAAAATAGCAAAACGCCCGCAACGACTAGCAAATAAGGTGCTGCCAAATTGTATCGTTTGTAATGCATCAAATAACCAAGATATAGTATAAAGCCGCCAAATCCGAGCATTCCGAGCTGTTTGAGTAAATAATACTCTGTATTTCCACCCTGATATTTGTACGCCAAAATACCCGTTGCACTGTAAACGATTAATAGAGAAAATAATGCTAACAATAATGTTACCATCCAAATGACTCTATCTCCTTTCAGTTGTCCAAATAGTCTTGAGAGCATGGTTTATTTTAATTAATAATTTATAATTAACAATTAATAATTGGCTTTTAGTATCGCCATAATTAATTGATTTTTAGTGAAAAATAGCCTATATTTTTCTAATAAGCCTGACGTCGAATTAATAACCAACTTAGAAAAGTAATTATTAATTATTAATTATTAATTGATAATTATAAACGGCTTCACGAAATAAATCGCCGCGAGCCACATAATTATCAAATAAATCAAAACTAGCACAAGCAGGAGATAACAAAACGGTATTGCCTTTATTAGCTAGTTCGTAAGCCATTTTAACGGCTTCTTTTATATCTTTCGTTTCTTTTATAATGGGAATAATGCCTTCAAATGCTGCCAATAGTTTAGAACTATCTTCGCAAAGGCAAATCAAAGCGGTTACTTTTTCTTTGACTAAATCCACCAAAACGTTGTAATCATTGCCTTTATCAGTGCCGCCAGCTATCCAAATAGTGGGTTGCGACATGGCACGTAAGGCTTGAAAAGCCGAGTCAATATTGGTCGCTTTACTATCGTTGATAAAATCAATACCATTGATATTGGTAATTAATTCTAACCTGTGTGGTGCATTTTTGAAAGTCGCTAATCCTTCTTCGATAGCTGCTTTGGGTAATCCCAAAAGTTGACTCACTCGAATGGCGCAAGCGGCATTAAAGTGATTGTGAGGCCCTTTTAGGCTCATTTTGTTGGTGTCAAAAATATTTTGACCAACTTCAAGTGCGCCTTTTTTATTATAAATATTAGAAATGCCTATTTTTTTAGCATTTATTTCTAAAGAAGGCTTTTTCAATACTGCGTTTATTGCTTCGTCTTTTTCATTAAAAATAAAAATATCCGTAGCCGTTTGGCTTTGCGTTATTCTAAATTTTGAAGCGACGTAATTCTCAAATTTATAATCATATCTATCCAAATGGTCAGGCGTGATATTGATTAAAATGCTAATGTCTGGTCTAAAAGTCGAGCAATAATCTAATTGAAAACTACTCACTTCCAAGATAAATACAACACTTTCTAAGTTATCTAGCTCGGCAACTTGCTTCGCAAACGAAATTCCAATATTTCCACCTAGTCGGGCGTTTAGTCCCGCCGTTTTTAAAACGTGATGAGTCAGACCTGTAACAGTTGTTTTTCCATTGCTGCCTGTTATAGCTATAATAGTTGCACTTTTAGCATATCGAAAACCAAATTCAATTTCATCAATAATCTCGATGTTTAAGGATTTGAGTTGCTGAATGATGGCTCCTTTG
>CAKZLT010000549.1 GCA_937127195.1 uncultured Saprospiraceae bacterium | reverse complement strand
TCATTTTTTTAGTGCTTTTAAATAGAACAAAGAAAAAGTAGAATGGTGCTAGTTATTTATTTTTCTTCACTTAGAGTATAATTCATCGAATGAATTCGATGATACTACCAGTGTAACGTTTTCGACCTCAAAAATATACAATTGTGTAGAAATGAAGATAAACAATAGGTTAGGGAACGGACTTTTTTTAAGAAAAGAAGAGAAGAAAGCCTTATTTTTTTACAAAAAAAAAGATATAACAAAAGCCTGAAAAGAACTTTTGTTATATCTTTTTCTATTTCCAAAAGGAAATTATTGTGTTTTTTACCAAAATGTAATTTAAAATAAACTAATCACATCTTCTAATAAAACCTAAAACATTTAACGGCTGCGAAGTTATAAGCTAGTGTAAAACCAGCAAAAATATACATATCATTATCTTGGCTATTTCCGCGTTGACGCCCCGTTTCTCCGAGGAATTGATTAGCCGAACGGTCAGATAAAGCCACCGCTCTTCCTCCACGACTTTCTTCCAAATCCTCCAAATCTGGATATAACCCACTGACATCATCTAAGTAATCAGTGAATAAAAACCTAGAGCTTACTTCCAAATTAATACTCCATTTGTAATTCAAATCGAACTTAAAGCCACCACCAAATGCCATGGCAGGTTGGATTAAGTTGTATTCATTTCCTCTAAATTGTCCTTCTGTCCCTAATGGTTGAAGGTCAACCCATTGACCTTTATATTCAGCTTGTGGATTAAACCAAAAAACAGACATTCCACCCATGAGGTAAGGTGTGAAATTGTGTTCATCAGAACCATGTTCGTATTTCAAAAAGTTGAATTCAAACTGAGCCGTACCATCATAAATATTGGTGCGAAAGCTTAAATTACGTTGACTCTGAAAAGGTTCACCTGATAAAATATCATCGCCACTCGTTTGACCAAAACTACCTGAAACTTTTAATGATAATCGACGATTAAAATTAAAACGAGACATAATACCAAAGCCAATATCTGGATTATCAAAGCGGTATTCAGAGTTAATATCCCCAAAAGAGTAGGTCGTTCCTAACCATACGCCAGCTTCCCAATCTTGCGCTTCTGCGCTATATAATGAACTCACTAATAGCAATAAGACCAATAATTTCTTCACAGTAATTGATTTTTAATTGATGTCATTTATAGTTTGCTGCTGCCAACTCTTGTTGGGCAAATAACCACTTTTTTTTTAATATTCTTCAAATATAAGGAATGGACATCTACTTTATTGCTATTCCTAAGAAGAGTATTACCTTTTTGTATTTGTTCTTTTTATTGTTTCTGTTTTGGGAGGAATTTTAATTCAAATGTAATTTTGATTTATTATTATTAAGACCTTTATATTTAACGTCTTTTAAACCAATGAATTGTATTTTTTTATAAAAACCAATTAAAAAAAATTCAAAGGTAGGTAATAAAAGGAGATTTAAAATTTGCCACTTCTAATAATACCTACTAATACCACAATAAGCAAAAGACTTGCCAAGAGAAAACCAACTACACTAAATACCGAAACGCCTTTACTTAACATCCAATAACTATTCATTTTGACGGTCATCATAATTGAAGATGCAATAAAAAGAGCCGAACTAATCACCGCCAAAGTAACTCTGTTTGTAATAAAATCCATTTTAGAAAGCAATTCTTCTGAGCCTTCGTGTTTGATTTCTATATGTAATTTACCCTTTTTAATTTGAGAAATAATCTCTTTGGCATCAAAAGGTAAATTATTAAAAATGGAAATAAGCTGCAAAAAGATGGAAACACTATTGTCTCTAATATTTTTGAAGGCGTACTGTTCCTTGAAAATTTTGATTCCATAGGGTTTCAAAAAATCATAAAAATTCAATTGCGGGTATATCATTTTTCCGATTCCTTCGAGTATCGTCAAGGCTCTCAAAATAATATAAATACTAGGCGGAAGACGAAGTTGGTATTTATAAATTATTTTTTGTAATTGCGTTGCAAGTGCGCTTACATTGGTTTCTCCAAGGTTCAAAGTACTGTATTCTTCAATCAACTCAGCCAAATCACCTTCTAAGGATTTAAAATTATCAATATTATAATCTAGTGCTAATTGCTGCAAACTAACCGTCATTTTTCGGGCATCTTGCTGTGCCATTCCTATAAAAATACCTGCCAAATGAAATTTATCAGCCTTGATAAGTTTGCCAACCATCCCAAAATCAATCAAGCAAATCGTTCCGTCATTCTGAATAATAATATTCCCAGGATGTGGGTCAGCATGAAAAAAACCGTGTTCGAATATCTGAGATAGGTAAATATCCAAACCTGTTTCCGCTAGTTTCTTTTTATCGATTCCCCAAGAGTTAAGCGTTTTGACATCCGTTATTTTACAACCATAGATGAACTCTTGCACCAACATTTTATCATTAGAAAGTTTAGAGTAAATCTTAGGAACATAAAAACGGTCATTTGATTCGTAGTATTTTTTGAATAGAGCCAGATTTCGGGCTTCCGTCTCGTAATTGACTTCTTTTAGAATAACCTTTTCAAATACCTCAATAATTTCCATTGGGTTCAAAAGCCCTTGTCGTTGTATGTATTTTTCGCTGAGTCGAACGATGTATTTCAGGATAGAAATGTCCGTTTCAATCGTTTGTCGAATATTTGGACGTTGGATTTTTACAGCAACTATCTCGCCCGATAGTAGCTTACCTTTATGAACTTGACCAATAGAACCCGCGCCAATCGGCTTCTGAGCAAGATATTTAAAAGTACGGTCAATTGGCTTTCTTGTGCTTTTTTCTATAATATTTTTGACCTGTTCAAACTTAAATGGAGGTACTTCACTTTGTAATTTTTTGAATTCTTCGAGCAAGCCAGAAGGAATCAAATCTGGGCGATTACTCAATATTTGGGCAAACTTAATGAAGGTCGGCCCAAGTTCTTCGATAGCGCGCCGAATGCGTTCATCCGTCGGAGATTGCGCATCGGGCGGATTAATTAGCGTGCTATATGGCACCAACTTTCCGAGTGCTGTATTCGAAACCACTTCATCAAAGCCATATTTGAGCAAAATACTAATGATTTCGCGCACTCGATTGGCATTGCTAAAAGAAGTTTTGAAAGTTAGATTCATTGATTTTTTTTAAAAAAGCTGTATTTCAATTTACTGAAAATTAAGCAGTTTCATCAAATATTATTCGAATAAATTCTTGAATAGTTGTCGCTTGATTGAGTTCCTGCATAAAAGAGTGGCAAACAGATTTCCCCGTTTCTCCTGTTCCTAAAAAATCAGACAAATAATTATTAGCTATTTCACGAACCTTATTTATAGTCGTTTTTTTGTAAAAATGAACATCCAATTCGACTTTGTAGAGTGGATTAAAAAGGTCTTCCCAAAAACTCTTTGGCAACTTTTGAGTATTCTTAACCGCTTTTACTAAAAAAACGTTGAAAGCAGAATCAATAATTTGCTGATTAATAATGGCATTACTTTCAATTGCCTTTTTTGTTAAGGTTAAATTGTCCTCTGACAAAAAATATTCAACTTCATTATCAAACATAACTAAAACTGGATATTGAAGTGTTGGCATATTAAAAATGATTTAGGGAGTAGGCAATAAATAACCTACCACAAAGAACGGCATTGTTTTTTATTTAGACAAGGCAAAAAACGGAGTCCTAGCATCGCTAAGGCGAGTATTT
>CAKZLT010000548.1 GCA_937127195.1 uncultured Saprospiraceae bacterium | reverse complement strand
GGAGATGCCTCCACGTTGTGGACAGAAACCTTCTGATCACGTGAATCTTCAGCCAAACCTTGAACCTCACGGAACCAAGAAGAGAAAGTTAAACATCTTAATGTGTGTTTGATGGTTTTGGAGCTTTGTGCTTTAACTTTACGACTTCACCTTTTATTCCTGAATATGCAGAGTATGAACTTTTTGTAAAAGAATGGGAAGGTAAAATTTTACCAATGAATGAAGAAAAACATTCTATTTATGAATTTGCCTTTTTGTATCGAGAGAAATCTTTGGAAATTTCTCGCATGAGAACAGCTAAACGTATTCTCAAGGAATTACGGGAAGAGAAAAAAGAACTCACGGAAAAAAATGTAAAAACTAAACTCAAAGACACTCAAAAAAAGTATGTTAATCAATATTTTGAAACCATTAAAAAAATCATTGCGGATTCGGAAATATAGGGTGTGAAGGAGATTTGCGAAATTTAAAAAAATTGGCAAATCAGCTTGTTGAAGCTAAAAGCCATTTGCCAAATCTTCAAGATTTAGCAAATGTAATTTCCTATAATTTTTAAAGAACGATTAAAAAATTATAAAATAACATGAAAGATTTATTTAAAATTATCCCACAAAGCTATTTTGTGGACGATTTAAAGAAAAACACTTTAGGTACAATCAAAATCGCTGTATTGCGTGAAGTCATTGGAAATGCTATCATTCGTAGTAATTATCCTGATGAAACGATTACCTTTAAATTGTCAGACAAGAAAGATGTCGTAGAAGTTCCTGCTCGAAAAATGAAAAGTCGAGAGAAGCTTTTAGGCTTGAAGATTTGCCGTGAATTTGATGTTGTTGATGAAAACTTACGCTACAATGTCATCAAGAAAAGTGAACAATTAGCTAATCCAAATTCAATTTTATTTGGTGATAGCGTGACAGAAAGTGGTGACTCGGTAGCAATTACAAGTCGAGTAATTTATGATTGGGCATATTCTATTCGTGATGTAGCAGAGGTTACAAGCACATTACAGCATAATGCTTTAAGTGAAGGCGGAACAATGTGGAACGAAGAAGAAGGCAAATTGCGTCAATCACTTTTCCAAGTTCAATATGTAAAGCCTGGTACTTTCTTGCCACATTTTTTAGTTGTTGAAAATGTTACTCCTGAATTATTTGTGCATTTGATGACCTGCATTATGCGTCAATCTCGCTACTTCGCACAAAGCACAACAAACAGTCCGTCAAATATTAAAAATCATATTTTGGGTGTTGGTTTCTCTAAATTTGAGCAGCCAATTAACAGTTACACAATTACAAATAATTGGAAAGATGAAGCTGTAACACTTCAATCTGTTACGGATAAAATCAATAACACAATGGTTGATGCTTATGGTGAAAACTATAAACGAGGCAAATATATTACGGATTTTATCAATAATCTTTGGAAAAATGAAAGTGCTTTAAAGGCAAGTTATGAGAAAGCACAAGCAGATTGCACACAATTTTTAAAAGATATTAAAATCACAAAATAATGGTCGCAAAAGTCTTAAAATTGACGCTGCTCAACCATTTATTCTATTATACCGAAGTTTCAGGCGGTTCAACTTCTGCATCAGTAACAGGTGATTTTATTGGTGATTTGGCTTTGAATTATGCGTTCAAAAAAGCGTTGCAAAGCAATGATAATCATTACCGATATTTGAAACGACCAAAGTATGAGGAAATCAAAGATTTTGGTTTTTACTGCACCGTTGCACGACCTGTCAACCGAAGTAAACGGACGGAAGCCTATATTCAAAATACCTTGTTTAATGTCGATGGTTATATTGATGTGAAAGCGATTGAAAAATCGGGAAAATCACCTTTTAAGAATTTTCGTCAAGTTCAAGGAATTGAGATAGGAACGACTTATCAGGCTTTGTTTTTTGCAAAAGAGGATTTTAAATTGCCGCCTGTTGTTCGAGTTGGTCGAGCGTTGGAAACATTGGTATTAGTGGAAGAAGTGGCTTTGGATAAAAAGATGGATGATGAATTTTGGTTGAATGCGTTTTCGTTAAAAACTGTTTTTGATAATTTAGATACAACGGTTCAAATATTAATAAAGGAACAGAAAGTTAATTTTTCAAATGTATTGGAAAGCTACAATATTATCAAACAAATCACTTTTGAAAACGCTCAAACTATTTTTAAAAATACATTTGATAATGGATAATTTTACAATAAAAATCAATCCGCAATACGTCAAACAAACTGATGAATTGGAAATGATTGATGGTAAAGAAAGGCGATTGCATGAGGTTCAAAAACGAATGAAATTGGACTTTGAGCAGTTGCCCGAATTTACCATTATTACAGCACCTACGGGAACAGGGAAAAGTTACGCTTTTCCTTTTCCTGTGCTGAAATCGAAAAAAGCACCAAAAGGAATTGACGATGTGGAGCAAGTTCGAGGCTTGATTGTATT
>CAKZLT010000547.1 GCA_937127195.1 uncultured Saprospiraceae bacterium | reverse complement strand
GATCGCATTTTTAGCCTTTTTCACTGCTGCATCATTAAGGATAGCAGCGCCTAATTGATGATTAGCCGTCAGTTGCAGTTGATTAAATCCGTATTTAAATGCTTTCATTTTGTATATATGTATTTAAATTTTCAATTAAAGGATTGTTCAATTTTAAGAATTTGGTATGTTTTTTTGTAGAAAATAGCTACTTCACCTATTTAATCTATGAGGAAGCTATTTTGTTACTAAAGTATTTTACAGACTGGTTTTTTTGAGGAATTTATTGTATAGAAAATGTGGAATTGCATATTATGAATAAAAGCCTAAATTATTGATTTCTATTGATTATCAAAGGAATAGGATTTTTCTAATGTTAAGTTTAATGATATTTTTTGAATTAAATGATGTTTCTCATCAAAAAAAAACAAAGTAAAATTATACAAATATTTAAATTTCATATTTAAATCAAAAATTATAATAAACAGAAAAAGCACTCCAAAAAGCACAAGCAAATCCAAAAAAAGCTATCCATTGAACTCGCTTCAACCAGTAAGAATTATTGGATTTCCACAATAGATTTCTAAAATATGCAGGCTCTTCTATATAATCACGATTGATTCTTATTTTGGCTATTCGTTCAGCTTCCAAAGCATTTTTAAAATGCACTTCACACTTCAATAAACCCAACAAAGCCCGATTATACAATTTAGGATGCTTTCCTAAAAAGTCTCTTTTTTCTAATTGCTCAATAACTGATTTTAATATTATTTTAGCTTTCGCAAAATAAGCCGTTTGAATGTGCTGAATCGCCAATCGAATCTTGAATTGTTGTATTTCTATAAAAATAACTTCATCGCTATCGACCTCTAATTTCTTCAAAAAACGCTCATAACGCTCATACAGAAGGACAACGCCCATCGTTTGATTGGCTTCCGCGTATTTTATTTCATACCATTTTTTGATTTGAAAATCTGTCATTTGAGGGATTTGTAGGATTAATATCTATATCAATTTCAATATAAGTTATTCATTTTTTATAAAAAATCACTTCCAACAAAAATAAGAGATTGCTGATTATTTAGCAATCTCTTATCTCAATTAAATAGTAATTTTTTCGTCGCAGTCCACTCCAGTTTGGATGCTCACTTGTACGGAAAAAAATACTCAAACTTTTTTGGAATTTTAGTGTCGCAGTCCACTCCAGTTTGGATGCTCACTTGTACAGGAGAAAAGAATCTCATTTCTTTTAGAAGTCGTTGGTCGCAGTCCACTCCAGTTTGGATGCTCACTTGTACCCTTCCACTTATAACTTACTGATTATGAATAACTCCCAAAGGGGGTATGCTTTTATTTGTGTCCTTTTGTGTAAAAATAATGTCATCTAGACTTTTTAGTCTATTTTCAATGATAGTAATTCCTTCCTTATAAAAGTAAAGAATTTTTATGAGTTAACAAAAACATCTAAGCCATTTTTTATCAAAATTATGTCCGTTTTGGCAGCATTTCATCAAAGGCAGCCACCACAAAAGGGGCAATAGGAACAGAATTCATTACAGCTAATTCTTGCAGAAAGTTAGTTTTTTCGTTAAGAAACTGTAAAACAGTGGAAGCTTTATTTTTTTGAAAAAGCTGATGAAAAACGCGGTGCGTTGGCACGCGGTCTTTGAGCATGACATTCAATAGTATATTATCATAATAGGTAAATCGTTGCTCAAAAAAACTGGTTTTGAGGAGAGGTGATTGATTTTTTGTTAAGGCGTTAGCGATTTTTTGAGCGTTTTCTTGAATGCGAATAAAGGCATAGCCCGTAGAAGGCTTGACATCGCCGCCCATTGTGCCGATTTGAATAATGTGCTTTTCGTGATGCTGCTGAAAGTTGTAAGTCGTCATCGGAATCACGCCCATTTCTTTGTGTTGAATGGTGTAATTTTGGATATTGAGGTAGTTATTCAGATAGTCTTTTATCATTTCGCCATATTCTGCTTCGGTCAGTATATTATTAGAAAAGGCGGTTGCTTCGACTAGCGCGGTGTTTTTGCTCATCGGAAGGCAATACATAAAACGGGTTTCGCCTGCTTGCGGAATCCTAAAATCCATTAGTGTTGCCTCATTCGAATTGAACTCTAGGTCAGTAGTCTCAATGAGCCAGCCGCCGAAGTGTTGCGCGACGTAGTTGGATTTTTGGATATTTATATTTTTAAAAATAATACTATTAAAAACGTATTTTCCTTCAAAAGTCTGTCGCTGTGTGCGGACTTTTGCATGATTATTTTCGTTAGAAATGCCTGTAACGGTTGCCTTTTCTATCGTGAAGTTGGGGTGTTGACGGAGTGTTTTTAAAATATAATTATAAAAATCAATACCACGAATCATCTTGTATTGATAAGGCGCAATGTCGAGCAACTGCTCGCCGCTAGGGCTTTTGAAATATAAATTGTCCCAGGTATGATGCACAATCGACTCAAAAACACTAGCTTCACTTTGCCAAAAACACCAAGTTCGGTCGTTGTCTTGTTTGTCGGTTTTTTCTATTAAAAGGACTTTTCGGTCTCCTAAGTTGGTCTTAGATAGATAGAACGCGAGACTCAAACCCGCACAGCCTGCACCTGTAATTATATAATCATATTTCATGTGCTGTTAAACGATTGATTGGTGTGAATGTTTATTGAATATGGGCAGAAAAAGATAAAGCGTCGAAAAGTAGGAGTGAAGCGTCGATTTTTTTGAGTTGGATAGCGGATAAATTTAGAAATTGTTGCTTTGATTGATAGTATAGGAACGCGAAAGCTGTCAGAGTTATCCGCGTTCTCATGCTATACAACTAAAGAAAAACTGAATCTCAGTGTAAATTTGTCTAAAAAATTATGGAAATATTTGAGTTTATAGAAGATGTTGTATTGGAGTTCAAGAAAGATGAACGGACAACGGAACTTTCGCAAGTGGCGCGTGAGATGGGATTTCGATTTCGGAAACGTGAACGCTTTCGCGTACAAGGCTATTTGCTGAAAGAATTTCCTGTATTTGAAGGCAAAAGCAAGAAATGGTTAGTTGGTGTTTCTTCTAAGACGGATAGAGGTGCTGGAATGTTTTCGCGGATTTATGATTATGTTTATCATGGCGATTTGGGCAAAAAAACGACGACTGTTTTTGAGATAAAATGTAAAAGAATCGCGTTGCCCTCTTTTTATATTTACCCTAAAACGACACTCGAACAAGTCAAGCAGTTTTTTATAAAAGAGGATAAAGCGTTTGAATATTTAAAGGAGTTTCACGCTTCATATCAATTTGAAACGGATGATTTGAATACGATTGAACGAGAATTGAATGACGAAATTCTGGATATTATCACTGAAAAGAAAGGTGTTCACTTGATGTACAATCATGATTATTTCTTGCTTTTTTATCCGAATGAAACAATCAAAGCGCGAGATATTGAGGCTGAATATAAGATGCTGGAAAAAATAGTTATATTATTATCTAAGCCATTTTAGATTTTTTGAGCTACAATAACAAATGTTGGAAAAGCGTAAGCTGCTTTTTCTATCACTTCCAAAATATTAAATTGACGGACTTTTAAGAAAATTTCTATTTCTTGAAGCGTAAAAGCTCTAATGATAGAATGGTCTTGACCGAGTTCTAGGAGTTGGTTATTTTCTTTTTTATAATAAATAGATTGCCAATCGAATGCCATCCCGTCGGTGAGATGAGTGTTCCAAATACTTTTTCTAATATATTGAATATCATTGTGTTGAGCTTCGTGAATGATGGTCTTTTCGTTGGCGAGTGACGGAATGAATTGGCTGGCATCAATGAAGTCAAAACATAAAATACCTTTATTGGATAGATTGTGGTGAATGCTTGAAAAGGCATTGAGTACATCTTGGTTTTTGAGTAGATAGCTGATTGTTCTACCTGTTATAATGGCGCTTTCGATTGGTGTTTTGAGCTGAAAATCGCGCATATCACCTTGCATGAAATGCCCTTTTTCTACCTTTTTTTGGGCAATTTTAATCATATCAAAACTAAAATCTAATCCAATATATTCAACATTATTTCTTAAAAATAATTGAGCTAAATGCCCTGTTCCACTTCCTATTTCTAAGACATTTTGCTTTTGATATTTTTGAATGATACCATTATAAAGTGCATATTCTTCTGGATAATTGATAAAAGTTTGATACATAGCTTCGTAAACGGTAGCTAGATTTTTATATAAATTGTCCATTTCGTTTTCGTTTATTGAACCACATGAGGCACAAAAGATAGCAATATTCTTTTATGCCTCATGTAGTTTTGAAGTGTTTTTTTAACGATAAAAAATCTTTGTATTTGGCATATCTTTCATCAATTTACGGATTTTAGTATAGCTTTTTCCAAGTTTTGTTCCTCTAAGATCAAGGCTTTTGAGATTCGTCATTTGAGTGATTTCTTCTGGAAGGTCAGCTAATTTGGAGTTGCCTTCTAAAAATAGATTCTTCAAATTTTTAAATTTCAATAAATCAGCACCTTTGATAACAGAGATTTTGTTAGCATTCAAATTGAGTGTTTCTAAATTACTGGTTTCTGAAATTGAAGGAAATTTTGAAATAGAATTATCAGAAAGGTCAATTTTTTTAAGTTTTTCCATTTTGAATACTTCAATAGGAAATTTACTGATGCTATTTCTTGATAAATTGAAGGTGTGAATACAATCATAATTTAAGATTTCTTTCGGGAGTATTTCTAATTGTTGGCGTTTAAGCTGGACTTTTCCTCCTTTTACTTCGACATTTCCGTTAGTC
>CAKZLT010000546.1 GCA_937127195.1 uncultured Saprospiraceae bacterium | reverse complement strand
CAAGTATTTTTAATGAGATTAACTATCACTGCAATCTGTTACAATCAGTAAAAATAAAGTTGTATAATGGTGCAACTTATTTATTTTTCTTCACTAATTTTGGAATGAAGCCCTTTTTAGTCAAAAAAAAACACCAATGATTTCAGCTATTATTATTGATGATATTCAAAAAAGCCGTGCAGTTTTATTACAATTACTACAAAGACATTGCCCACAAATCAATGTAATCGGTATGGCTACTTCCGCTGATGAGGCTCAGTTATTAATTTTAGAAAAGAATCCAGATTTGCTTTTTTTAGATGTGGAAATGCCTAACGGAACAGGTTTTGATTTACTCAAACGCTTTTCCTCTCCTACTTTTGAAGTTATTTTTACAACTGCTTATGACCAGTATGCGTTGCAAGCTATCAAATTTTGCGCTCTAGATTATCTTTTGAAACCTATTGATATAGAAGAATTACAAGCTGCCATTCAAAAAATGGCTAGTAAAGTTACAACTCCCAAAAGCTCTAATCGCTTTACTCATTTAATTGAGAACCTCAATAATCATAATCATAAAAATCATAAAATTGGTATTCCTACTCAAGAAGGCTTAATTTTTATTAAAGTCGATGATATTTTATACTGTACTGCTGACCGTTCTTATACTTACGTTCAACTCAAAAATCAACGTAAAATAATTGCAACTCGCAAAATTAAGGAGTTTGAAAACCTATTGACGCAACACGATTTTTTCAGAATACATCGGTCTCATCTTATCAATTTGAATTATATCGAAAAATACTATAAAGGCGCTGGCGGTTATGTAATTATGAGCAACGGGCAATCCATTGATGTTTCTCGACGCAAAAAAGAAGGTTTTTTGGAGCAGTTGGATAAGCTGTAATTAACTTCAATTCTATATTCAAAAGCCTCTCCGACTTCTTCTATCAAAACCGTTTATGTCTCTTTTCTCACCGCTTATCAGTCAATTCGACCGCTGGTGAAATTTGCCTTTCATCTATTTCAATTTTTTTGCAAATTTGTCTCATCATAAAAAACAACAATAACTTTCAATAGATTATTTCTCTTAATCTTAATCCCTTATGACAGGTCTGCTTGGTTTCGTTCGCGGAATCAATAGCAGACTTTTTTGTTTGAGTAAAATATTTTATTAAAAATCACTCCATTAATCCTTCAATTGTATCTTTTTCTACTCTCTTTTTTAATGGAAAATACCAAACACCAACACTCAGCATTATAATATAAGGTAATGAAATCGCTAAGCCCTCTACATCGCGAAACCCAAAAAAAGCAAAGAAAGGCGCAACTCCCAAAATGATGCAAAGAATCTGTATGATTAGTTTTTTATTAAAAATGCTTTTATCTATTCGGTTTATCATTTTTACAAAAAACATCAACGCCAACCATGACGGTACTGAAAGTAAGCCACCATATAGCACTAAAATTCCCCAATAAGCCAAAATTGATTTAATTTCACTAAAATCACCAGTTCCAATCACACCGACAGGAATGATAAAAAACAAAAAAGGCGCAATCAAAACACTAGTTAACCAAACTTGTGTCGCATATTTGAATTCAGAAGGAATCATATTTTCTTTTTTTTAATCGTTATCTTTTTTTACGAAAGAAGCATTTAATAGTTCTTTTTTTCATAAAAAAACTACTCCACCAAATGCTCTTCAATACTCAAAGGCACTTCTACCGTACTATTTTCTTTTAATTTTAATACCCAAATCCCAACTGATAGCATTATAAGATACGGTATTGATAAAGCTACAATTTCAAGTTTTCCAGTATTGCCTATCATATTTTTAAAAACACCAAAAGCGATTACGCAAAGAATGATACTTATTATTTGTATAAAAATTTTCTTATGAAGTATTGAATACTTTAATTCATTAATCACTCCGACCAAAACACCAAAAAACAACCAAACAGGAATTGTTCCTAATCCTCCAATCGCTAATGTCAATCCATAAGTTGGAAATAATGCTTCCCAATCCATATTTAGTCCACTTTCATAGGATGAATTTTGATACAAAACATAAATACCTATCAATAATGGCGCAGCGAATACCGCTAATAACCATATTTTTGTTGCGTAAAGAAACCCTTTTTTCATTTTTTTTCTATTTAAAAAGCTGTTATAAATCGAGTCTGAATGCCGAATTTTTCTCTTAAAATACTCAAATCCTCTTTCAATAAAGATTTCCAATCAATTTTTGAAATTCTTTGTGCTACTTGTCCCCTTTTCCAATCTGCTACAAGTACGCTCCAAAGTTCAGGCAAAAACACCATCCCAAAAATCAACGCCAACCAACCTTTATAATTCCATCGCCAATTATTACCCACCATGAAAGCCTGCATTCTGATCTCCCCTTCCGTATCCATTTCGTAGTCCAGTAAAATATGTCGAATATCATGATGATGACTATTATAAATAAAATCAAAATTCCGTTCATCCAGATAATTCGCCACTTCATATCCTAAGGATTTTGACGGCATTTGTCTATAATCTTCTAATGTATAATTCCATTTTCGTTCTTTGTGTAAAAATGAGATAAGCGTTGGAGCAAAATCAATTCCCTTTGCGACGAATTTTTTTCTTAGTGAAAATAGCATTTAATTATTGTTTTATCATTTTCAATAAAAGCACTTTGAGTTACAAAGCTATTTGTTTTAAATAATAAAGTCAATAGTTCTCACAAAAAATTAGAGAAAAAAAATGCTTTTGAAGAATTTGTTTTTTTTCTTCTTTTAATCAAAAGCATTTTTTAGCTTTAAAAGCCTTTATAAAAAAAAGGTGCATAATTGATGCTAGGCAAAATACTTTTATTAGTAGCATGGAAACGCTGATGTTTCGCCTAAAGGTGGTTTATCAGCGATTCTAGGCGACCAATAAAAGGCTATATTGTAAAGTCTTGATAAAATCAGCTAAATAAAAGCACTTACATCTAAAAAATAAAACCATGAATCGAAAAGATTTTTTAAAAATAGGCATCGGAACAGTCGGAGCAGCAACCATCGCGACTAGTTGCGTTCCAGAAGACAAACAAGGATACACCACCACTGAAGGACTTCCGAACATTATCACAAACCGCAAATACAGCCTAAAAATGGTCACGACTTGGCCACCCAAATTCCCCGTTTTTGGAGAGGTCGCGGATTTATACGCCAAATGGGTCAAAGAAATGTCTGGTGGACGAATAGAAATCAAAGTTTATGGCGGCGGCGAGTTTGTACCGCCTTTGGAAGCTTTTGATGCGGTTTCGCAAGGTTCAGCCGATATTGGATGCGGCGGAGCGTACTATTGGTCGGGCAAATCATCGGCTACGCCATTTTTTGCGGCAGTACCTTTTGGTATGAATGCCCAGCAAATGACCTCTTGGCTCATGCACGGAGGTGGTTTAGAACTCTGGCGCGAGGTTTACGCCAAATTCAACCTAGTTCCATTCATAGGCGGAAATTCAGGTGTTCAGATGGGCGGTTGGTTCAATCGAGAAATCAACACCATTAATGATTTTAAGGGTTTAAAAATGAGAATGCCTGGAATTGGCGGAAAGGTCATCGAAAAAGCAGGTGCTGCAGCTATCCTCATTGCAGGTAGTGAACTATATACCAGCCTAGAGCGCGGTGTCATTGACGCAACCGAATGGGTTGGGCCATACCATGATTACAAAATGGGTTTCCACAAAATTTCTAAGTACTATTATTATCCAGGCTGGTGGGAAGGCGGCGTCGCGCTGCTGAACATGATCAATATCAATAAATGGAACATCAAGGGTTGTTGTGGTTGCACCATGATTAATGGTTAATTGAACTTGGCTGCCGCCAACATCGCTATAACTTATACCGTCGCCTAATGTATCGGTAACAGTAAAAGCACTGATACCAGGAATAAATTCTGAGGTTTGATACGCATAAGTATAGGTAATAGTTGAACCAGGTCTGCCGTTGCCTGCAGCGCTTTTTCTTAAAGTTAAATGTTTAGCGGTATTAATTGCTCCTGTACTCGCACAGGTCATATTGTCTAAGGTGTCGATGATATATACATTAAAATCAACCCGAATATCTTGTGCGTTACCATTACTGCCTGTGCCTGAATCACAAGTAATATTTATATCTACATCAGTGCCTAAACCAGTGGTTGCATCAAGTGTTGCAGCATCAGGGGTTAAAATACAATTTACCCCGCCAGTGATCGTTGGCAAACCGGTAAATTTAACATTACCTGGCAACGTAATTGTCGGAAATACTATCGATGTTACCGTTGCTGTTGAGGCAATATCAGCAATTGCGGTGATCGGATAAGTCCATGCTGGCCCTGGCGGGTGTTCTGTTTCTGCTTGGGTATCTGATATTGAGTATTTAATTACCGTAGGGGTAAAGTCATTAATATCTGAACCGCCTAAAATGGTGTCATCACCAACCACACCGGTGGCGCTGTCGCCAAACTGAAAGCCTGAGTATAAACCGATAGCATTAGCTTGTAAGACATCAGGTACGGCATTAACATCTACTGACAGACATATCTCTACTGATAACGCTGGTTGACTGCTTGATACTGAGCCTACAGGTATAGTGATCGCTACTAAACTGCCGTTTTCTTCACCGAGAAAGGCATTGCCTGAAATAGGGTCGTTTAAGGTACCCGTATTACTATATGTTTGACCAGATGCGGTTAAACCAATCCCACTAAAAGTTGCTGAGCTAAAAGCTAAATCAGGTGCTAAATTAAGTAAGTAATATGGACCATAACCAATGTCAGTTGAAAGGTTAGAAAAGTTAGCATTAAAACAAAAGCTTTCGCCGATAAACTCTTCACTGGGAGAAGAGTTCACTACGTTAGGCATTGAAATTGCGTATACACTTGAGCTTATAAGCAAATAAAAAAAGATAAAATGAATTGATTTTTTAAAGTGTGAAAAATTTACTAAAGTAGTAGTGGATTTATCTTTATTGTGTTTCATAAGCCATTAATTAATAAGATTTTATTTTTACACTAAATATACAGGAAATTAATGACTTTGTCATTTTATTGTAAAATGTCTCCGCCCTTAGAACTATAATTCAACTAACTAGAAAAATTTAAAACTTCAGCTGCATAATAGGTAAATTATCTACGCGCAAACTTTAAGGTAAATAATAGGCACTACGGGACATCTTAACCTTGGTGAAATATGAGACTTAAATTATGATTTACGGCTCTAGGTATTAGATTACAAGGTCTATAGCCACATTGAACACTAGTCATACTTTTAGTCATAAAACATATAAAATTATGATGAATTTATAGACAAATAAGTCATAATTTTGACTTGATTTACACTATATTGTAAATCAAGTTAGTTAGAAACTAAATTCTTCAAGTTATTCGAAAGCTTTGCTAAAACCTCTTCTCGAGACCTACCCCGATCATTCGACAAATATTCGATAACACTTTGAACATTTGATGGGAATAGTATGTTTCTATCAACCTTAGCAAATGGGCCGTCCGTTTCTAACAGAATCCTCTCATCAGGTAACCAAGAAATTACTTTTCTTGCTCTAGCTGAAATTAACATGGCAGGCCCGATTGAAAAATAACAGCCAAGGTCGATTGCTTTCGATATTTGTTTCTTTGTTGCTAAAAACCAATGAAGGATCGGTATGCCTGATTTGGGGTGTTCATTTAAACACTCCAAAACCATATCAACAGCATTGAGGCTATGAATCGTCAATATGTTATTGTTGTATGATTCACATTTTTTGAGAATGTGATTAAATACAAATAACTGATCATCAATGTGTTCTTTAAACCATCAAGGCCAATCTCGCCAACATAGTGGGTTTCTCCGATCAGCTTATCAAACAGAGCAAGCTCATTTTTTCTCTGATGCGCTAACTGTGGGTGTAAGCCTAATGCTGTAGTTGAACGATTCTTCGGTAGTTTAAAAAATGAATAGATATTAAATATTTATCATTTAATACGTCATGGTATGAAAGAAGATGTTGAAACTTATATGCGATATTACAATCAGATCAGACTGCATACATCAAATGGTGATTGTTCTCCAGTTGAGTTTGAATAATCTACAATAAATCTGTCTTATGCTGCTTGATCA
>CAKZLT010000545.1 GCA_937127195.1 uncultured Saprospiraceae bacterium | reverse complement strand
TAACTAATCCTGATTGTAATGGTGATGCTGACGGAACTATTGACTTAACAGTGATGGGCGGAACAGGTCCTTATACTGTTGTTTGGGCAACTTCACCGATTCCACAAGTAGGTAATACTGCAATTGGATTAGTAGAAGGTGCTTATGCAGTAAATATTACGGATGCTTTAGGTTGTGGTTATACAGATTATACAATTGTTTATGATGATTGTAATCAAGAGTGTGATACTTTATTCAATAATGACCCGACATTAACACCAACCGTTTATGGTAACCCATTTAATGGAGGTTATATTTCGGGTACGAATGGTTTTAATGACCAAGCAAAAGGTGATTATTTTAAATATAATGGTACAAATACACACGTTGTAGGTATTTATTATGCATTTGCTTTAGCTCAATCTTCTAACCCAGCAGCTACTATCGAAATGACGATTTGGGATGGAACAGGAGGAACGCCAGGAGTAGAGATAGGCTCTCAAATGGTTTCTTTTCAAACAATAGCAACAAGTATTGCGGCTTTCCAACCTGCATTTATACCATTAGATAACTATATTCCAATTGGTAGCGAGTTTTTTGTTGGTTTCAAAATGCCAAACGCAGCCAATGGAGATACTCTTGCGATTACTACAACTATTATCGGAGATATTCCTGAAGGTACAGGTGTGGCTTGGGAACAATGGGCTGATGGTACTTGGCACAGTTATCAAACCTCTTGGGGCGTAGATATTAACCATGGTATTGTACCTGTACTAGCAACTCCACCAGAAGTTGCATTTAGTTCAATGAATGTTACTGCTTGTGATTCTCAAGCTATTTCATTTACCAACTTGACTGTAAATGGCTCATTATTTCAGTGGACATTGCCAGGTGCAAGCACACCGATTACAAATATACCATCACCAACGGTGACTTATTCAATGCCAGGAACTTATGATGTAGAATTAATCGGAGTAAATGGCTGTGTATTAGATACGGTTTACGCTCCTAGTGCTGTAACAATTAATAGTTGTCCGACAACTTGTGATTTATATGCAACACTAAGTGCTACATCAGTAAGTTGTAATGCTGGAAATAATGGCTCAGTTACAGTTGTGCCAATGTCTGGTTCTGCACCTTATTCTATTCTTTGGAATACTGGTGACACAACTTTAACGGTTTCTAATTTGACAGCAGGAACTTATACTGTAACGGTAACAGATGTAACAGGATGTAACGTAATTGGTACTACAACCATTGGTACACCAACATCATTATCCTTAACAACTTCTACAACGGATGAAAGTTGTGCTAATAATGATGGTAGTGCGACAGTTGTAGTAACAGGTGGAAAAACACCTTATACCTATGCTTGGAACACAACACCTAGTGCAACAACAGATATTGCAAATAATTTGACAGGTGGTACTTATATAGTAACTGTAACAGACGCAAATGGATGTACCGCAGTTGCATCAGCAACAGTTACAGATGCTTGTACTGGTTGTGCGATGACTTTAGGAACTGCCTTTGTTGAACCTCTTTGTAATGGAGATGTAACCGCAAGTATTTCAGTTACACCTTCTTTGGGAACAGCACCTTACAATTATAATTGGTCAACAGCTATTCCTAGTACGGATTCTTCTGGAACAGGATTGGCAGCAGGCGTTTATAATGTAACTGTAACGGATGCTTTGAATTGTGTTGACTCGGCGATAATCGTAGTGACTCAACCAGATGAGCTAGAAATTATATTATCAGCAGTTGGAGAGTCTTGTGCTGATAATGATGGCGTTGCTTCTGCGGTAGCAACAGGCGGAACTGCACCTTATTTCTATGCTTGGAATACAACACCTACCCAAACAACTAACCAAATTATTGGTTTATCAACTGGAATATATACAGGTGGTGTACAAGATGTGAATGGTTGTATTACTGTTGACTCGATTATGGTAATGGATTTATGTCCTTGTGGTGATACAATAATGGTAAGCAGTACAGCAGAAACTTGTACTGGAAATGACGGAACAGCAACTGTAATGGCAACTGGAGGACAGTTTACTTACTTGTGGAGTTCGGGAGCTACTGATACTATGGCAACCGTAACTGGATTAGCCTTTGGAAATTATACTGTTACTGTTACAGATACATCAGGTTGTGTAACCGTTTCGATGGTGACCGTTGATGATGGTTGTAATTGTGGAATGGTCTTGAATACGACTTCGACAGGAGAATCTTGTACCATTGGGGGAGATGCTACAGCTACTGTTCAAGTATCAGGAATAGGTCAAGCACCTTATTCTTATATGTGGAATACAATGCCTGTTCAAACAACAAAAATAGCTATTGGATTATCACAAGGTACTTATTCAGTTACAGTAACAGATGCAAATGGTTGTTCTCAATCCACTACAATAGATGTAGCAGGAACAATTGCAGTGAATGCAAATATTATTAATGCAAGTTGTTTGCAAAATAACGGCTCGGCTACGGCGGCAGTAACTGGTGGAGACGGAAACTATACTTACTTATGGAATATCAATGGTAGTGCCGAAGTAACAGAAACTGTAACAGGCTTGGCAGCAGGTAGCTATGATGTAACCGTAACAGACGGCAACGGATGTACTGCGACAACAACAGGAGTTGTTGTTCAGAATGGTACTTACTCAGTGAATTTGACAGGAGTAGATAATTTCTGTAGTTTTGGTGGAGCTTCTGCTACTGCGGTTGCAGTTGGTGGAGGTACAGCACCGTACAGCTTTAGTTGGGGCGCGCCGCTTTCGGGAGTAACAACCTCAAGCGTCAATGGATTGGCAACAGGTATTTACAATGTAACCGTATCAGATGCCAACGGTTGTACTGCAACTAATTCTGTAACAGTAACAAGTATCAATGCTGGACCAAATTTGAGTGTAGCACAGACAAACGTAAGCTGTTTTGGAGATAATGATGGTGCAATTGATTTGACAGTTAGTGCAAGTACAGCGGTTTCGATTGGTTGGTCAAATGGTGTCAACTCAGAAGATTTGGCAAACTTAACAGCAGGTGATTATACGGTTGTTATTGTTGATGCAAATGGTTGTATCGCTTCTACAACGGTTTCGGTTTCTGAACCAAGCCCAATTGTAGTTACAGGAGTAAGTACACCAACTTCTACGAATACAGGTTCTGCTTCTGCTCAAGTATCAGGCGGTACACCTCCTTATACTTATAATTGGAATAATGGCGGAACGACACAGACCATTAACAATCTATTACCAGGTACTTATACTGTAACTATAACGGATAATAATAATTGTACTAGTAACGGAACGATTGACGTTCAACAATTTACTGGAACGATTGATTTGGCTTCTTTAACGGCATTCGAATTATATCCAAATCCATCGAAAGGTGAATTTACGGTAGATGTATCATTTAATATAGTTGAAAATGCAGAAGTGATTATCATGAATGCTGTTGGGCAAAGAATTTGGTCTCAACAAATAGAGGGTGACCAGTTCAGATTACCTATTAACTTGTCAGATGCAGCTAGTGGCGTTTATTTTGTAATGATTACAACAGAACAAGGTCGTGCAGTGAAACGAGTGATTATAGATTAAATGAATGGATGATAGCATGGCTTTTAATAGTCAAGGTGATATGCCACTTTTTATATTTTCTTTTTTTTAAAAAAAGAAAACGCCTTAATTCTTAATTGAATTAGGGCGTTTTTTTATAAAAACAAAACCAAACGCTTAATTGAATGGTATTTTCTAACTTAGAATGTAAATCATAAATTGATAATAGCAGGTTTTTTTATAAAAAAAGTTAGTTTTGCAGAACGAAATAACAAGAAAATCGTAAGAATGAGAATCGTAAAAATGTTAGTTATCCTTACTGTTATAGGAATGGTAGGATGTGATGCGCCAAGTAATGTAGCTAAAAATGAAACGGCAACAGCGACAGAAGAAAATGGAGCAGCGGACGCGCTTCGAGTAGGTTTTTATAATGTCGAAAACCTATTTGATACAAAGGATGAACCGAACAAGCCAGACGAAGAATTTACACCTAATGGGAAAAATAAATGGACAAATGAACGTTATGAAAAGAAACTAAACCAACTTTCTAAAGTAATTAAGGCAATGGAAATGCCTGCAATTTTGGGGGTTTGTGAGGTCGAAAATGAAACTGTTTTGAAGGATTTGGTTAAAAATGCTCAAATCAAAGATGGTAATTATGGTGTAGCTCATCGCGAGTCTAACGATTACCGTGGTATTGATAATGCGCTTTTATACAATAAAGACCGCTTTGAAGTAACAGAAGTTAAAAATACGGTTTTGAAATTTCCAAAAGCGATTACAGAAGGTAGAACTTATACATCAAGAGATATATTTCAGGTAACTGGCGTATTGGATGGAACTACTACTTTGCACGTTTTTGTTAATCATTTTCCATCACGACGAGGCGGTTTGAAGGCAAGTGAGCCTAAGAGGACATTCGTTGCTGCTGAGTTACTCAAACAAGTTGCTGCTGTTAAGGCGAATGATAAAAATGCTCAAATCATCATTATGGGAGATTTTAATGATGAAACAGACAATAAAAGTATTACGGAAGTATTAGGTGCAATTAGTGAAAATACTGCTAAGGAAGATGAATTAGTGAATTGTTTTGCGGACAAAGATGCTAGAGATGAAGGTTCTTACAATTATAGAGGAACGTGGAATATGTTAGACCAAATTATTATTTCGGATAATTTCTTTGATGAAAGTGGTTTGAAATATCAAAATGCAACTATTTTTCAGCAAGAATGGATGATGTATAATGATAAAAGAAATGGCGCGACACCGAGTCGAACTTATGGAGGTCCTAATTATTATGGTGGCTTTAGTGACCATTTGCCTGTTTTTATTGATTTAAAATAATTGGATAGTAATGAGGCACAGTGAAAGGAATTAATAGTTTCTTTTTAAAGAAAAAAATAAAAGCCTACTCTCACGAGTAGGCTTTTGCAATGGGAATATACTGACTCGTTTTGATTGAAATTTTGTTTTTTGGTGATATGAATTTATTATTTTTAGATGAAAAATGTAACTAAAGAAATAACGGAGTAATTTTTTAGAACTTTATAAGAATGAAAATAGGAATAATAGGTTACGGAAAAATGGGTAAAACCATTGAAAGGTTGGCAGTTGCGAAAGGGCATGAAGTCATTCTGAAGATTGATAAATTCAATACAGACAAAATGACCATCGAAAATTTGAAGCAATTGGATGTGGCAATTGAGTTTACAAGACCTGACAGCGCGGCGAATAATTTGATGAAATGTATCGAAGCAGGAACGCCCGTTATCTGTGGAACAACGGCATGGTTAGATAGACTAGAAGAGGTAAAAACGTATTGTGAAGCTCGTGAAGGTACTTTTATGTATGCGTCTAATTTTAGTATTGGTGTGAATATCTTTTTTGAATTGAATCGTCACTTGGCGCGAATGATGGCAAACTACAATGATTATCAGCCGACGATGGAAGAAATACATCATACTCAAAAACTAGATGCTCCTAGTGGAACGGGGATTTCGTTAGCAGAAGATTTAATCAAAATCCATCCAGCTAAAGACAAATGGGTGAACGAAATTACAACGAATTCTAATGAATTGGCATTGACTTCTAAGCGCATTGATAAAGTGCCAGGAACACATACGGTTGATTATTCATCAGCAATTGATACAATTGAAATTAAGCATATTGCACATTCCCGTGAAGGATTTGCAAAAGGCGCATTGAGCGCGGCAGAATGGATTATTGGTCGAAAGGGCTGTTTTACGATGAAAGATATGCTTGGATTCTAAACATGAATGGCTAATATTTTAGAATATAGTCTATTAATTTATGAAAAATGAAGCGAAAAATTTTTGTTGTTTTGTTATTGATTTCAATTGCTACTGGAAAAACCATGGCGCAGAGTTTTGACCATTCTCATAATATTTATGCTGGCGGAGGAATAAGTGCAACGCAATTATTGTTTCGAGTAGTGGAGAATATAATCCCTGATACGGCCAACTTGACGACGAATACAACAGCAGCTTATCAGTTAACTTATGATTATGCCTTGTTGGATTGGCTGAGTGTAGGTGGAGGTTTTTCGACTCAAAGTTTTGAGTTACAATTTGACCAATACGGTGCGTTTAACCATACTGCGACATTGAGAAGAACTAATTTAGGAGCAAGATTGTTATTGCATTTTCATAGAGATGCCTTTGATTTTTATTCAGGAATACGAATTGGATTTTCTTCTTGGAGCGTTAATTCTGATATTGAAAATGATGCATTTAGTGCTTTAAATAGTTTTGATACCTTTTTATTTAGTGGACAATTGATACCTTTAGGTATTCGTGGCTATTTGACCGAAAACATAGGAGTGAGTTTTGAAACAGGAGTTGGTGCGCCACATTTTTTGAACTTTGGTCTGAATTATAGGTTATAATTCAGTCATGCGTTTTATTATAAAGGTTGAGAGTTTTACAGATTTTAAATTATATTATTTTTTTGAATAGAAAAATATATATTTATAGTAAGAAAGCAATTTTAAGGGGGGATTTGTTTTCAAAAGCGAAAAACGGAATTACACCCCAATTTTAATTGATAGAATGTGTTATTATTTTTTTAGTAATGAGCAAGTAATAAGTCTAAATGTGGACGCTATTATATTATTTACTTTTTTTTAGTAAAAAAGGAATTGAAAAATTATCTAAAAGTGTAATTGACCACATTGTGGTCAAACTATTATATTCTATATGGATTTAAGTAACGTCCAAAAAAGAACTCGCCAAATGGCGAAGTTGTTTTTTCTCCGTTACCAAAAAGTATTTTTTAGAAAAAAAACACCACAATAATGAAATCAAAAGCTATAATTTTTTTATCCCTTTTCACAACTATTTTTTTTAGTTGTGAATCTATTAATACTACACCAATTAAAATTTCAGATAATTTTATTCCGTGTGGTTGGATGGACTGTGCAGGCTTAGATGCGTCAACAGTTCTTTTTGATAATAGTTGGAAAGAAACAGCAAAGGTTGGTTCTACGAGTATAAAAGTAACTTTTCGACCTTGTAGCGATGGAGATGGAACTGGTATTTATTGGAATAATAGTAGCGCCGCAGGTTGTAATTGGGGCGATGCGCCAGGTACAGATTTTGCAGATAACGGATTCACAAAGCTGTCATTTTGGGCAAAAGGTGAAAAAGGAGGAGAACGTATTAAGTTTGGAATTGGAGGAATTAAAAAAACAACTAAATTATATAAAGATAGTTTGGATGAATTTGAGGTTGCTTCTTTGACTAAAAATTGGAAAAAATATACCATTGATATTAGTGACCAAAATTTACATTCGGTTATTGGTGGATTTTATTGGTATGCTTCTTTTATAGAAAATCCGAAGGAAACGACTTTTTATTTGGATGAAATTATTTTAAAATAAAAGATGCTATGACAAAAATAATAACGTAACACTTTGATTGATAGGCTTCTTATCAATTTTTAAAAACATTAAAAAACCATTGGGCAGTCGAATTGTCCAATGATTTTTTTGTTTTTCTGACTTAATATTTTATTGGTTTACGAGCTACTATTCTTAATATCTCCATCATCCAA
The DNA here is from genome assembly GCA_937127195.1 of uncultured Saprospiraceae bacterium. Lineage (GTDB taxonomy): Bacteria > Bacteroidota > Bacteroidia > Chitinophagales > Saprospiraceae > CAKZLL01. Next base: position 4,464 of record CAKZLT010000545.1, on the reverse strand, counting down.
TCTTGTTCTGCTTCTAGTGCATTTTCAAAAAAAACAACATCCTTAACACCAGCAGAAATAGTTGGAGCAAGAATTTGGGAAGACCCTCGATGATGATTTATTGTTCTTGTATTCATACTATTACTAATACCAGAAAAGAGGTTTTTAGTATTGACGGCTTTAATATGAATATTGGAAATTTCGCTGAGTGGTATTTCCTCTAAAGTTGTTGTAATTATATTTTTTTTAAGAATACGAATACTGTAACTGTCTGCTTCAATGATTTGTTTTTCTGTCAATTTTTTGATGATTCCATACCACATAGAAAGTCCCGCTATCCAAAATGGAATAGAAAATAACGCCATAATAACAGTTCCCATTGCAGCCAAAAATGTCCAAACAGCAACGAAACCTAGCCAAAAAGTAGCAAATAAAATGATGAAAATATCTGAGCCTCCAAATGATTTTTTTGGGGCAATGACTTCTAAACTATCGTAAGTCGTCATGATAGTAATTTTACTACCGAGTGGTTTTTGAGGCAAGTTAGCATCAAATCGAACTAATTTGCTTCGGTGTTCAAAATTACTTTTATAAACGGAAGTCGTTGGTTCTTTTTCAGAAGCATTGACTAAATGACTTAACCTGTGAATACTTGAACAGTTTCCACATTGAATTAAATCTGTTTGAATGTTTCCTTGACGAGCATCAATATTGTCACCACATTTTGGGCATTTGAATTCCATATAATTGATATTGATTTACAGAATATTTATTTTTCTTCACTTAAAGGAAGGTCGAGTGATAAAGTTATAAAAATGTCTTTTAAAAAGAAAAACAATATTATATTGAATTTAATTTCAAATATATAATACATTATTTATTTTAAAATATGTTTAAATGTCACCTAGTACAGTACATAATTGAGAATAATTAATATAATTTTACAGAAACATCATTTTCCCAAATACAAATTCTTTTTTTCATTCGTTAAAATAATAATCCTCATTTCAATCATATTGAATTCTTTTTTGTTAGGGAGTAGGCAATAAATAATGTATTTGATATAGCGACTTTATTTTCTTTTTAATAAAAAAAATCGGTGCATAGCCATAGTTCTGGAGCTATTTTTTATATTTTTTAAAAAGAAAAAGGAAAAGCTAGATTGGGTACATTATTTTTTCCTACTTAGGAGAATGGTTTGGGTGAAATCATTAAAGTATTGAATGCAATATTGGAATATTTTAAACATTAATGAATCTCTTAATCATTATGTTAACAACATTATTTTAGCAAAGTCAAAAAGCTATTAACAATCAGTTATGAAAAGAATAATAACCATTTTAACTTTAGTTTTAGGTTTGTTCAGCAGTCAGACTACCAATGCAAGTCATATTGTCGGAGGTGAAATATCCTATGAATGTTTGGGGAATAACCAATATAAAATCATATTAAGGGTATATCGAGATTGTAATTCTAAGAATGGACAAGGTGGGCAAACGCCTTTTGATGACCCTGCGCGAATGACATTTTTTACGGGAGATGGTAATATCTATCAAACAGGTCCAGGGCAATCTATTGGTGTGCCTTTGACTATACCGACACAGCCTATTCAAATTGACTTGAGTAATCCTTGTTTGACTCCTCCAACAGGCATTTGTGTTGACCAAGCTATTTATGAAACTACGGTGACTTTGCCTTTTAATGCTCTGGGGTATTATGTTTCTTATCAACGTTGTTGTCGAAATAACTCTATTGCAAATATTGGAAACCCTGGTCAGACGGGAGCAACGTTTACCATTTTTATATCAGATTTGGCACAGACGAGCTGTAATTCTAGCCCCGCTTTCAATAAGTTTCCTCCGATTGTTATTTGTAATAATGAACCAATTGACTTTGACCACGGTGCAACGGATGCGAATGGAGATTCTTTGGTTTATTCATTCTGTGCGCCTTCTATCGGTGCAACTCCAGGTGCTCCATCGCCCAATACGGCAACTGCGCCACCTTATGCGAATGTTTCTTTTAATTTTCCTTATTCGGCATCTCAACCTTTGGGGGCAAATGTATCAATTAACCCACAGACGGGATTTATTTCGGGAGCGCCTAGTTCTTTGGGGCAATATGTGGTTGGTGTTTGTGTAGATGAGTATAAAAACGGTGTTTGGATTAGTAGTACACGACGAGATTTTCAATTCAATGTAGTTTCTTGTGAAGCCAATGTAGTCGCTGAGATAGTCTCAGATTCTATCACTGCAAATGGTGGGTATATTATAAATTCTTGTAATGATTCTGTGATTACTTTCCAAAATGAGAGTGGTCAATCTCAGTTTATACAAGGCTACTTATGGGAATTTAATGCTAATAATGGAACTACAATAACTTCTACGGTAAAGAATCCAACGATAACGTTCCCTGGTCCAGGGACTTATATCGGTGCATTAATTGTTAATCCCAATAGTACAGATTGTTCGGATACAGCTTATGTTGTTACTAATATAAATAGGAATCCAGTCGCTTCTTATAGTTACGTTTATGACTCTTGTGTGATTGGGCCTATCAACTTTACAAGCACGTCTTTTGGACAAGATGCGCCAATTGATACATGGACGTGGGACTTTGGTGACGATAGCACACTTAATGTGGTTAATCCGAGTTATCAATATCAAGATGCAGGTGTTTTTAATGTAGATTTGACGGTTATTGATACCAATGGCTGTGAAGGCTCGGTTCAACAAACCGTAACTTGGGCACCGACACCAATTATTGATATAGTACCAAGTACCGCTTCGGGGTGTATTCCTTTAGAGGTTCTTTTTGAAAATAACTCTTATCCAATTAATGGATATTCACTTTTTTGGACATTGGGGGATGGCTTTACATCGACTTTGGCTGACCCTATTCATACTTATCAAGATACAGGACTTTATACTGTGACGGTTCGTATTGAATCTCCATTAGGTTGTGTTGCAGTAGATACTTTTATTGATATTATTAATGTGAGAAATTCGCCAAGTGCTAATTTTTACACGGTTTATGATTCTTGTGAATATGGTCCAGTATCCTTTTTTAACACATCACAGGATGGAGATGGAGCAATCGTAAAATGGGAATGGGATTTCGCTGATGGTAATATGGCATTAGATACAAATATCATTTATCAATATGATTCGGCAGGAACTTATCCATCCAAACTAACAGTTACTGACGAAAATGATTGTATTGATACTTTAATACGAGAAATTAATTGGTATCCAGCACCAGTTTTTGATGTTGGGCAAGTTCAATATACAGGTTGTGAGCCTTATACCATTCAAATTGAAAATACTTCTTACCCAATCAATGGTTATTTTCTACTCTGGAACTTGGGAGACGGTTATTATTCTGATGAAGCTAGTCCAATACACACTTACGAAGAGGCAGGAACTTATGATTTATCTTTAAGTATAGTATCACCAACGGGCTGTTATGATGAGCAACTTTTTGAAGATTTGGTAGTAGTGAATCCAAATCCTTCTGCTAATTTTAGTTATAATCCAGAAGAACCGACGAACTTTGATCCAACGGTTTATTTCTCTGATTTATCGCAAGATGCGGTTGCTTGGGAATGGAATTTTGGAGATGGAACAACCGCAATCGAACAAAATCCAGTGCATACTTACGGAGATACAGGCTTGCATACGATTAGTTTGTTGGTAACGCATCCATTAGGTTGTCAGGATAGTATAGAGCAAGTAGTTGACATCAAACCAGAGTTTACCTATTATTTGCCTAATGCATTTACACCAAATGATGATGGTAAAAATGATGGTTACCGAGGAGTAGGGGAGATGTTTGCTGTGACTAATTTCAGAATGCAAATTTGGTCACGTTGGGGCGAAAAAGTATTTGAAACGCAAGACCCAACCGAAGCATGGAATGGTAGAAAAAACAATACAGGTGATATGGTTCAAAATGGAGTCTATGTCTGTGTTGCCACATTAACTGGTCCACGAGGAAAGGATTATGAATACCGAACTTTTGCTACTGTTATTAGGTAGTTTTTGTTTAGAAAAGAGAAAAGAGAAAAGAGACCGCCTTACAGGCTAAGAAAACAGAGATGCTTTTGTAATAGCGTTATAAAGAAATGGTCGAATGCATATAAAGCATTCGACCATTTTTTTAATAATTTTAAAAAAAAAATCAAGAATATTGGAAACAGACTATCAAAAGCACCTTTGTTCTCTTAGCCTGTAAGGCGTTCTCTTTTCCCTTAGCCGAAGGCGGCATAGCCGTATAGTTAAGGCGAAAAAGCCCCAAAGGGGTGAAATATTACAGCATTGGGGCTTGTCCCGATGAATGATGAATCATAAAATCATCCATTTCGCCCTGAATGGGTGACATATATTGCGCCCATTCAGGGCTGGTTAGGTGGGGTTTTCATATTTTAATCAATCGGGACAAGCCCCAATGCTGTAATATTTCACCCCTTTGGGGCTTTTTTCGTGA
>CAKZLT010000544.1 GCA_937127195.1 uncultured Saprospiraceae bacterium | reverse complement strand
TCCGAACAGAGAAGTTAAGCCTTTCAGCGCTGATGGTACTACCACTGGTGGGAGAGTAGGTCGTCGCCAACTCAATACAATACTGGAAAGTATTAAAACTATCAAACAAAGCTCGATTACGTAAGTAGTCGGGCTTTTGTGTTTCTAGAACATAATTTAAAAATACCCCTATTAATCCCTATTAACAACTAATATCGTTACCTCCTTATTCTTGGTATATATTCTAGTATTTAGTCAATATGCCTCTCTATTCCTCTTATAAAAATTATTTATAATAAAGCAAATTAACATCATCATAGTGATGCAAGGTCATCTTTAGTTCGATTGAACTGCCCAATTTTTTTTACTTTTGCTAATCAGATAGAATCATCCATAACGGTTTCTTTGTACCAGATTAGTTTCGTTTTCTCGAATTGACAAATAAATTTATTAAAACTTCACTTTTTTGTGTAATAGCTTTAAGGTACGATTAGTATTATGGCCGTGATGTGTTTTTTTCAAACCTTTCTAGCATATCGAATAGGTCTTTCTTTTATAAAAAATAAAATACAACGAGATTTAAATAGAATGACAGAATTAGTGAATGGTATAATAACTTTTGATTATCAAGATGTTGCGCCCTTTTTTACACTTGAGCACTTTTGCTCAAGTACTTAAATTATATCTTTTAGATTGTTTATTATTATTCACAACTCATAACGGTAGCTAATAAGGAACTATTAACCAATAAAATTAAGCAGTGATGAGCATGATACACAGCGAAGAAGCTTTAAAAAGATGGAAGGAAGAAAGCAAAAAATCCTTTCTTTGGCGCATTAATCAATATCAAAAAGAACGTTTCCCAGTACTTGGACATGGCATAATGATAGCCGCTTTTAGTTTTTCAGCCATTGCTTATTCTCGAATTTGCCGTGGCACAGAAGGCTTTGTTGATTGGAGTACTTACTTCATTGGTATTTTTACGACGGTAACACTTTTCTTGTTAGTTAGGATATTTGATGAATTCAAAGACCAAAAAGACGATGCTAAATACAGAAGTGATTTACCTGTTCCGCGTGGACTTGTAACTCTTGAAGAACTCAAGAAAATTGGAATTATTGTAGCAATTCTTCAAGTAGCAATTAATGCCTATTTTTTCCCTAAAATGTTGATTATTTATGGTGTTATTATCGTCTATTTACTACTAATGGGAAAAGAGTTTTTTATTGCAGATTGGCTCAAAAAACATCAATTTTGGTATATTACTTCACACATGTTTATCATTCCTTTCATAGATATTTATGCCAGCGGATTAGATTGGTTACTTGAAGGTGTGGATGCGCCAAAGGGGTTATTATTCTTTTTTGCGGTTTCGTATATGAATGGAATCGTCCTCGAAATCGGTCGAAAAATCAGAACACCAGAACAAGAATCCGAAGGGGTTCTGACTTATACTTCGATGCTTGGCTTATATAAGGCCGTTTGGGTTTGGATAGCTATTTTATTAATTACACTTACTTTAAGTTGGGCAGCTTCTTACTATGCAGGTTATGGTACAGCGGGCGCAATTACTCTTGGAATTACTTTTATAGTTTGTGCTTTTCCTGCGTTTTTATTTTTAAAAAAACCAACTCCTAAACTTGCGAAAGGTATCGAATGGACTTCTGCACTTTGGACAATTTTGATGTATTTGACATTGGGAGGTATTCCCATGTTGTTGAATTTATAAAGTGTTTCTCGCAGAGTTCGGGGAGAAGCAGAGTGCGCAGAGTTTAATTTGCTTTTATTAGTATATAGCACTATTGCACGCAGAGTCTTTTTATTATAGCCGTTTATAAAAACTAGATTTTAAATATTTAAAAGCTATGAAGTTTATAAAAAAGAAATCAAATCAAATTGGAGGCAAAGCCAAAAACCTATTTGCATTACAAGAAATAGGTTTTCGAGTACCGAAATTCATAGTCATTCCAGCCGATGTATTAACACCGATTATTGCCGACAAGGTAAATGTAATTGCGACGATTGATTCTTTTGAAATACCTTCCGAGTTATTAAAATCTGTTCTTTCAGAATTTTCAGAAGAAACACTTTTTGCTGTTCGTTCTTCGGCTATTGATGAAGATGGAAGTGATTTTTCGTTTGCTGGGCAATTTGAAAGTTTACTTTTTGTAAATAAAAATACCTTAGAAAAGGCAATTAAAACGGTTTGGAAATCTGCTTTTTCGGAGCGAGTAGTTGCTTATCGCAAAAAGAATAACCTAACTCAAACTATGAGCATTGCCATTATCATTCAAGAAATGATTGATGCTGATGTGGCTGGTGTTGGTTTTGGAATGAATCCGACGAATGGCGACCGAAATGCCAAAGTGTTGAGTGCCGTTTATGGCTTGGGTGAAGGTTTGGTTTCGGGTGAATTGGATGCTGACACGTTTATTTTTAAGAATAATCAACCAATAGAGCAGAAAATTGCGCACAAAACACATCAGCTCATTTTTAATAAAAAAGAAAAAAATGGACTTATAAAAGTCAATTTAGAAGCAAAAAAAGCTGATTTACCAACATTGAATACTGATAATATTAATGAATTGGTGATAATTTTGGATACTTGCCAACGTCATTTTTATCAACCTCAAGACATTGAATTTGCTATCAAAAATGGCTTCGTTTATCTATTGCAAGCGCGACCGATTACGAACTTAAATAGAGTCGCGGATATCAATGACGTTTACACACTTTGGGACAATAGCAACATTATAGAGTCTTACCCTGGAGTTACTACGCCTTTGACATTTTCATTCATTAGTGAGTCTTACGAAGGTGCTTATAAGTTGTTTTCGGAATTTATGGGAGTGAGTCCCAAAGCTATTCAAGCGAACGAACGTATTTACAAAAACACACTTGGATTGATGAATGGGCGCGTTTATTATAATCTCAAAACGTGGTATCAAATGCTGGCACTTTTGCCTGGATATAGTATTAATGCGCGTTTTATGGAAAAAATGATGGGCGTAAAAGAACGTTTTGATATTCCCGATAGTTACCGATTATCGAAAGGAGCAGCTTGGTGGAGCATTTTCAAAATGGCGATTAAAATGTTTCGTCGTTATCAATCTCTACCCCGAAAGCGAAAGGAATTTATGACTTTATTAAATGAAACAATTGCCGAATATAAAGCAATTGATTTGCCAACGAAATCTGCAAACGAGTTGATGCAATTGTATTTAAATTTTGAAAAAAAACTGCTTAATGAATGGAAAGCACCGCTTTTGAATGACTTCTTTGCCATGATTTGGTTTGGGCTATTAGAGAAGCGATGTCAACAGTATAAAATAAGTGACAATTCGAATATTCATAACGATTTGCTTTGTGGAAGTAGTGATATTATTTCGACGCAGCCAATTCATAGAAGTATTGATTTAGCAACAATTATTACTGATAATGACGAGCTAAAAGCACTTTTTCTAAAAGAAAATGAAAATACTATTTGGAAAATTTTAGAGGATAAAAGTAAACAAGGAAGCAATCATTTTAAAGGTTTAAAACTCGAAATTGACCGATATATCCATGATTTTGGAGAACGCTGTATCGGAGAATTGAAGCTCGAAACGATTTCTTACACACAAGAACCAACTCAATTTGTTCGCGTTTTGAAATCTTATGTGGAAACAGGAATTACTCAAAAGTCAACTTCTAATAATATAGAAAACCAACTTCGTAGCAATGCCGAAAAAGCACTCAATAACGCTTTGAAAGCCAAACCTATTAAAAAATGGAGGCTCAAAAATACTTTAAAAAAGGCAAGAGATTTGGTTAGTTCGCGTGAAAATTTGAGATACGAACGAACGCGTGCCTTTGGGATAGTTCGCGCGATTTTCTCGAATATGGGGATACGATTTTATGCCGAAAATATTATTGAACATCCACGAGATATTTTCTATTTAACTAAAGAGGAAATCTTTTCATTTATTGAAGGTCGAGCGGTTACACAAGATATAAAAGCCTTAATTGGTTTACGAAAAGCGGAATTTGAAGCTTACAAAAAACAAGAAACGCCATCGGAACGGTTTCTGACTTATGGTGCAGTTTATCATGCAAATGACTTTTTTAGTACTCAAAAATTAGAAGCTATTGAAGGTGATTTGAAAGGAATTGGCTGTTGTCCTGGGCGTGTTCGCGCCAAAGTTCGCGTGGTTACTGACCCCAAATCGGTGCGTTCGCTAGATGGAGATATTCTGGTGACTTCAAGCACCGACCCTGGTTGGGTAACGCTTTTTCCGAGTGCGGGCGGAATCATTGTAGAACGAGGTAGTCTTCTGAGTCATTCAGCGATTGTTTCTCGTGAAATGGGTATTCCGTGCATCGTGAGTGTAACGGGGTTACTGAAAACTTTGAAAACGGGTGATATTGTGGAAATGGATGGAAGCACGGGAGAAATTTCACGCAGCGTTTAATTTCACGCAGAGTTTGGGGAGAAGCAGAGGGCGTGGAGAGAGGTTTTTTATGTTTTTTATGTTTTTTATAAAAAAATACTGAAATCCCCTACGAAAAAACGCTCCGCGCCCTCTGCTTCTCCCCGAACTCTGCGTGAGATAAACGCTACTAAAAAAATGGATTATGAAAAAAGTATCATTTGACTTTATACGTTATGCCAACTGCTGGGAAGACGCTGATATTCTGCTCGAAGGGTTGAATTGTGCGCCTAATAGTAGAATTTTGTCAATTGGTTCGGCTGGGGATAATAGCTTTTCATTGCTATCAACTTCGCCTGAAATTGTGGTTGCAGTTGATATAAGCTTGGTTCAATTACATTTAATAGAACTCAAAAAAATAGCGATTAGAGAACTTGAATATGATGAAGTTTTAGCGTTTTTGGGATTTAGTGAAGCAGGTAATCGACTAGAAACATTGGGTTTTTTAAAATCATATTTGAGCGAAGAAGCTGCTGATTATTGGTCGATTAATCAAGAAGCTATCAAAAATGGTATTATTCATCAAGGGAAATTTGAACAATATTTTCAGCTTTTCGCTAATAAAGTATTGATGTTTATTCATTCTAAAAAAACGGTTAACGCTCTTTTTGATAAAAAAAACAATACTGAACAAGCCGATTTTTATGATGAAAAATGGAATACGTGGCGTTGGAAAATGATGTTCAATATTTTCTTTAGTCGGTTTGTAATGGGAAAATGGGGACGAGATCCTGAGTTTTTGAAGGAAGTGAAAGTGAATGTTGGTCATCATATTTTTGAGAAGGCAGAACAACAGCTTAAAAGCGTCGAAGCCCAAAAAAACTTTATTCTTAGATATAATTTAACTGGTGGTTTTGGCGATTTGTTACCGCATTATTTGCAATATGATAATTTTATCAAAATCAAGGCAAATATTGATAAACTATATTTGAAGCAAGGTTTTGCACAAGAAGCAATTAATGAATTTGGAGCATTTGATGCAATGAATTTATCTAATATATTTGAGTATATGGACGATGAAATATTCAAAAAAACAGCTAAAAGCCTCATTGCTGGTTTGAATGACAATGGTCAAATGGCTTATTGGAATTTGATGGTTTCTCGCCAAGTATCAAGCATTTTTGAAGGTGAATTATTTTATGAAAAAGAACTTTCAGAAAAATTAACGGCTATTGATAAAGGGTTCTTTTACAATGGCTTTTTGGTAGATAAAAAAAGCAGAAACTGATGATAAATATAATTAGAACAATGCCAGATGATAAATATTTTCATTGGTTTGAGCGTCTATTATTATCTCTTTATACTCCTCAACAATCAGCTTTGAAGCAATCGGAAGGAATTAATAAAGCCTATTTGGAAAGTTGCTTAGTTCTAATAGAAAATGGTGTTTCGAAAGCACGAGTGGCTTTATATGATAATCCTCATTTGTATTATAAAGGAAAAAAAGCGATTTGCTTAGGTAATTATGAATGTGTGAACGATACAGTTGTTAGCCAACAAATATTACAAGAAGCGATTGAAGCCGCTAAAAAATTAGACGCAGAATATATAATTGGACCAATGAATGGTTCGACTTGGGATAGCTATCGGTTTAGCTTGCATCATGATGTTCCAAATATTTTCTTAGAACCATATCATCATTTGTATTATAATGAACAATTTCGGGCAATTGGATTTGAGTTGATTAGTCAGTATTTTTCTAGTAAGGATACGAATTTGAAGCATGATTTTCCGCATGTATTGGAAGCAGAAAAAGCTTTTAGAGCTAGGGGAGTTGTTTTTAAAAATGTCGAAAAGATTGATTTTGAAAAGGAATTGGGGCGGCTATATGATTTTAATTTGTTGGCTTTTCAGGCTAATTTTTTATATACGCCAATCTCAAAAACAGATTTTATTAACAAATACACTCCTGTAAAATCTATTATACACTCCGATTTTTTGATTATTGCAGAAGATGAAAGAGCAAATTTAATTGGCTTTTTCTTTTGTCTTCCAGATTTTGAAAATAAAGAAGAAAAGAGTTTGGTGATTAAAACTATTGCTCGGCACTCAGGCAAACAGTGGCGTGGACTGGGACACGTTATTGGGAATTTGATTTATAGAAATGCGGTAAAGCAAGGTTACCAATCTATTATTCATGCTTTTATGATGAAAAATGGCTATTCTAAAACGATTTCAAAAAATTATTCAGGGCAACCTTATAAGCATTATGGTCTGTATGGAATGGTGATTTAGTTGGCAAATAGTGCTATTTAGGGAGTAGTAAAAAAAGACAGGTTTCTATGAAAAATATATTAAAAAAAATAGGTATTGTAACATTAATATCTTTACCAATCATTGTCATTGTTGCATTTTTAGCTAGTCCTTTCAAAACCCATAAAGGCTTCGATTATCCATTGATAAAACAAACCATTATTATTGATGCTTCTGTCGAAGAAGTCTTTAGTTATCTTGGTAATTCGGATAATGCCCGTGATTGGTCAGTCTTCGTTGACCATATTAGAGCCATTAATGGAGATGAAGTTTTGGATGGAGAAGTGGGGAGTATAAGAAGGTGTTTTGTGCGTGCAAATGAGAAGGGCATATTATGGGATGAACGTATAACGGAAGTTGTTTTGGGTAAAAAACGGCAATTAACTGTTGATAATCTGGAAAACTTTCCCATTACGGCACAAAATCTTGCTACGGAACAACTTTATAAACGAGTGAATGAAAACCAATGTGAATTAAGTTTTACCCTTTTTTATAAAAATGCGGAGCCTACTTGGGGGGAGTATTTCAAAACAACTTTTGCTGCTTACCTTATTAAAAGCATTTTCAAAAAAAACATGAAAAACATTAAAAAAATCGTTGAATCTACTAAATAAGTACATTTTTAAAAAAAAATGAACTAAAAATAAGCTTTAAAATCGCCCTTTTTTTTGAAAAATTCAACTCTAATTTTTAATGAGGAAAATTCTTTTTTTAGCAATTCTTCAATAAAAAGAGGGGGACTCTTTTTCATATTATTAAAAATAATATTTACTGGCATAGTTCTTCTTATATCATAATAAGTGAATCTCTTAGAGATTTTTCAGAATAAACACATTGACTATATTTTAATAAAGCCATAACTTAGTAAAAAATCAATAATCTAGCTATAATGAAGACAAAGACAAGACAATTCAAATCATCTATTTTTATACTCATAGCCGTTATTGGATTAAGTTTTACAGCTACCAATAGTAATCTTTACCAATTTAAAATCAGTAGTATTGATGGGCAAGAAATCTCACTTTCTGATTATAAAGGAAAGATAATCATTCTGGTAAATGTAGCGAGTAATTCTCCTCAATCTAGTCAGTTTGAATCACTACAAAAATTGTATTCGACTTATAAAGATAAAGGTGTAGAAGTAATTGGTTTTCCTTCTAATTCTTACAAAAATGAATTAGAAAATGATAAGGCAATCAGAAGCTTTTGTCGTTCAAAATACCACATTACATTTCCTTTATCTACAATGGTAGAGGTAAAAGGAAAAAAACAGCATCCAATTTTTTCTTATTTGGCAGATAAAAGTCAGAATGGAGCAATGAATGCACCTGTTAATATGGATTTTCAGAAATATATCATCAATCAGGAGGGGCAACTAGTTGCAGCTTTTGATACGAATCAAGATGTTTTAGCTGGCGATTTTATTAGTAAGATTGATGCTTTATTAAAGTAATAAAATTAATTATTCTTAATTAAGTGAAGAAAAATAAATAACTAGCACCATTCTACTTTTTCTTTGTTCTATTTAAAAGCACTTAAAAAATGAAC
>CAKZLT010000543.1 GCA_937127195.1 uncultured Saprospiraceae bacterium | reverse complement strand
TGTTTGTAGCAATTTTGTGATTAAAAGAGTATAAGCGCCTTTAGGTGCGTCACTGCAATTCGTTATAATCAGAAATTCTCTAAATCACTTACTATTAGTAATGGCTAAAATAGTGGTGGCAGAAACTAGCTAATTTTCCCTTTAATAAATACACTTTCTATCAAATCGCTACCAAAAGAATACGGCAAAAATGCCAAAGAAGCAATTTTTTTAGTTATCAAAATATTTGCAAATTTTCCTTTTGCAATACTTCCTAATTCTTTTTCGACGCCCATCGCGTAAGCTCCATTCAGAGTTACTGCATTAATTGCCTCTTCTGGTGTCATGTCCATTTTCAAACAAGCCAATGATAGCACAAAAGACATTCGCCCTGAAGGTGTAGAACCAGGATTGTAGTCAGTTGCGAGTGCTACGGGCAAGCCTGCGTCAATCATTTTTCGGGCAGGTGCATATTCCAAACCTAAGAAAAATGCGGTTGATGGTAATATAGTTGCCATAGTTTCTGAACCTTGAAGTGCTTCGATTTCGGCATCTCCTGTGCATTCCAGATGGTCAACTGACAAAGCATTATTTTCAACACCAACTTGAATTCCTCCTGAATAATATAATTCATTTGCATGAATTTTGGGTCTCATGCCGTGTTTCCAACCAGCTTTTAGGATTCTATCGGTTTCTTCTGGTGTAAAAAAGCCTTTTTCACAAAAAACATCACAATAATCCGCCAAATCTGCTTCTGCAACTGCGGGCAACATTTCATTAATCAATAAATTCATATAACCTTCACGGTCATTTTTATACTCTAAAGGAATGGCATGCGCTCCCAAAAAAGTAGCTTTAATCGTCATATCTGTATTCTCACGCAATCGACGAGCGACACGCAACATCTTCATTTCGCTCTCAAAAGTCAACCCGTAACCACTTTTTATTTCGACTGCTCCTGTTCCATAACCTTTGATTTCTTGCAATCTTGCATAAGCCTGTTCGTAGAGTTCATCTTCGGTCGCATTTTGCAAGTTTTTAGCTGAATTGTGGATTCCTCCTCCTCTTTCAGTGATTTCTTCGTAAGTCAAACCATTAATTCTGTCTTCAAATTCACCTTCACGACTACCATGATACACCAAATGAGTATGAGAATCACACCAAGTCGGGCTGACTATTTTTCCAGTTGCATCTATTATTTCGTCCGCTTCTACTGGGCATTTTTCCATTGTACCAAAATCCGAAATTAACTCATCTTCTATCAAAAGAAAAGCATTTTCTATCGTTGGCAATTTTTTCATATCTGCACCAGCAACCCATTTTCGAGGTGATTCTTCGACTTGAATGAGTGACTTGATATTTTTTATTAATAATTTCATAAGATAATTTAGTTGAATAGCGTAAACGAATAGAGCATTTTTTCTTTTTAAAATGCCCAAAACCGTTACACAAAGTTAAAGTTTACAACTTACTCTTTTTTATATTCTATGAAATATATTCTTTTTTCAACTAAAAATGGACGTTTACTAAACTTGCGAAGTTTAGTAAACGCCCATTTTTAGTTGTGTTGTCACACCATTAAACATTCACCACAAAAACTCTACTTGCTCGCTCAATCGCCACATCCAACACTTCCAAATTATTACATAAAGACGCTCTAATGTATCGTTCTCCTTGCGAACCAAAAACGCCACCTGGTGTAATAAATAAGTTGGCTTCATTTAAGAGTTCGTCCGAAAGTTCGTAGCAATCCTTATAATGACTCGGAATTTTTGCCCAAACAAACATTCCTCCCTTTGAAGTATCATATTTACAATCTAACAAATCAAATAATTGATAAATTTTTTCTTGCCGTTTTTTGTAAATTTCATTCAAATTATCATACCAAGACTGAGGTTGATTCAATGCCTGAATCGCTGCCAACTGAACGGGTTTGAACATTCCAGAGTCCATATTTGACTTAAATCTTAATATCGTTTGAAGGTAATCTGCCGCTCCTGCAACCATCCCGACGCGCCAGCCTGCCATATTGTGTGACTTACTCAAAGAATTGAGTTCGAGCGCAATATCCTTCGCATTTTCAACTTGTAAGATGCTAATCGGCGCATCATTCAGAATGAGACTATATGGATTGTCATTACAAATCAAGATACTATGCTTTCGACCAAATGCGACTATTTTTTCAAAAAAATCGCGAGTTGCTTCGCCACCTGTTGGCATATTCGGATAATTTATCCAGATGATTTTGACTTTCGTCAAATCAACCGTTTTTTCTAATTCCTCTAGGTTAGGCAGCCAGTTATTTTCTGCATTTAAATTATAAAAAACGCTTTCTCCACCAGCCAAACGAGTCGCTGCGGCATAAGTAGGATAGCCAGGATTAGGCACAAGTACTTGATCGCCAGCATCCAAAAATGCCATCGAAATATGCATTACACCTTCTTTTGAACCAATCAAAGGCAAAATTTCATTGGCTGATGAAAGCTCAACGTCGAAATGATTTTGATACCAATTAGCAAATGCAGCTCTTAATTCTGGCAGCCCTGAGTAGCTTTGATATTGATGCGCTTTATCCAACAAAGATGCAGAATGTAAGGTATTTACAACCGTTTTAGGTGCAGGCAAATCAGGGCTTCCGATACCCAAATTTAATACATCAATCCCGTTTTCTCGCATTTTTGCAATTTGCCTCAACTTAACCGAAAAGTAATATTCTTTCACTTCTCCCAGTCTATTTGACGATTTAATCTTCATGATATTGTTCTTTTTGCTTTGTTGTTAGAATTTTAGGACTAGACCGTTCAAATAAAAAAGCCTTACGTTTCCGCAAGGCTTTTTTATTGTCGTGTTTTATTTTCAAAAAAAAGTATTCCACAATAAAAAGCCTCCTTCTGCTAAAACCGCAGAAGTAAAACCAATAATTGAAATAGCTAATTTGTTGCATTTTTTTACTTTTTTAAAAAAGAAAAACAAAATATAATAGTCGAATAAATGACTGTATTTAAAAGAGAAAAGGAGTTCACCTTTCGGAAACTCCTTTTCTCTTATCATTAATTTTGGATATAAGAAGGTTGTTCCCTAACTGATTGAGTAAGGATAAAAATAGAACTGCCCCCAAAAACCAAAATTCTTATTCATGATATTTTTGTTATTTACAAAACCTAATACGTTTCAAAATTATAAATATTTCATCAAACGCAAAATGTTTTATATTTTTTCTTAAGAAAGTCAATTAAGAAACCTGTCCCAAAACGTACAATTCTTCCAACGTTGGCGACTCGCTACCACCTTCTGGCTCTAATGTAATCGCAAAAGCAACAGCTCTATCAGTCGATAATGCTGCAAATACTTTATCATCATCCGCTGCGAATCCATCCAAAGTTCCTGCATTATTAGGAAGAAGTGGGTCAAGCGAAATCATCCACCAAAGTTGATAAACCTTTCCTTCTGGCGGTTCTGGCAAACTGGAAGCATCTACGAAAATGTTTTTTGTATCTGTATTCCAAAATACAATTGCTTCTGCTCCAGCCACTTTCCCGACGCTTGCCAATACGACTCGTTTGGTACTCGGTTGTCTGATTTCGGCAAAAAGAGCTTGATTTGAATTGTACTTTTCCTGCAATGCCTCTAAGTCATTTGCAAAAGTTTCATTCTCGCTTTCGACCGTTTCTATATTTTGTTCTAATGACTGCTTGGTTTGATATTGATAAATATTATAGCCTATACTCGCCACTAAAAACAGCAATCCTAAACCACAAATCCATTTATTTAATCCAGTAGGAGGAGTAGTTACGTCCGTTGGTGTTGTCGCAAT
Source organism: uncultured Saprospiraceae bacterium (assembly GCA_937127195.1). GTDB lineage: Bacteria > Bacteroidota > Bacteroidia > Chitinophagales > Saprospiraceae > CAKZLL01. Next base: position 3,433 of record CAKZLT010000543.1, on the reverse strand, counting down.
ATTTCGACCAGATTGCAATATACTAGCTTTCAACGCTGCCGAAATTGGCGGCGCATGTAGCTTTGCATAAGCCATAAAAGCATTTTCTAGCTTTTCTACTTCTTGCTTTAACTCTAAGGATTCATTGATGTCAGTAGTAACTTTGACCATTTCTTGTTCGGTCAAAGCTCCAGCAACATACATTTCGAGTAAACCCGAGTCGATGTATTCTTGAATTTTCATTTCATTTTACATTATATAGTCTTTTAATAGAGTTAGAGCCTTTCGGGTTCTAGTCTTCACAGTTCCTAGAGGTAAGTCCAATTCCTTTGCAGCTTCTGACTGTGTGTAACCCTGAAAATAAATCACATCAATGATTTGAGCGTATTTGGTATTTAACTTTTTAATTAAATCCCTTACACCTATTTCATCCGTGTTCATTTCTACAGAATTAACTTTCTCTATTATAGAAACGGAGTTTTCAAGGTTTTGGATTTTTCCTTGCTCGCGAAAACGCTTAGTTCTCGTTGTGTCTATTGCCAAATTACGTGCAATTGTCAACATCCAAGTAAATAATCTACCTTTTTTTGCATCGTATTTATCCGCGTTTTTCCATATTTTCAAAAAGCATTCTTGCAAACGCTCTTCCGAAAGTTCTTGGTCGTTCAGAACTCTATGAATAACACCAAAAAGCGATAAACTATATTTTTCATAAAGAATATTCAAGACTCGTTCATCCTTATTCTTAAGGAGTCTTACCAACTCTTCTTCTGTAATTTTTTTAGTATTAGCCATTTGTTTATTTTAAAAATAAGTAATATGCCTTTCAAAAGTAGCTATTATTTTTTTAGTTTTTTAAAAAAATCCAATCTGCCGCTATTAGTCGTATATATATGAAAATAATCAACCATGATAATATTACTACTAATAAAATTTTGGAAAAACCTCTATCAAAAGACATTGGATTTAAGCAGCATTCCGTTAGAGTAATTTTTTTTTATAAAAAGAGATTTCTAATGTGAAATTATTTTACTAGAAAAATAATCATTCAATAACAAAATGAATATCAGCCCTTTATCTCATAATTAAGACGTTCTCGTATTTTACACTTTCAACCTCGGCATTGTTGCAAGACCTGTCGAGGTGTTTTTTTTAATTCCGAGCATCAAAATTTAAAGACCAATGATATTTAACCGCCAAAATCCTAATAATCATAACAACTATCATAGAAACCAACATACTATAAATGCTCGTTCCGAATAAATATTCTAAAGTCAAAAAGACAATACCACCAGCCAAACAAGCAGTTGCATAGATTTCTTTTCTAAAAATCAAAGGCACTTGATTTGATAATACATCTCGAATCACTCCACCAAAAACGGCAGAAACTACGCCCATCATCAGCGCAATCAAGGGCGATAAACCAATACTAAGTGTTTTTTGTAAGCCCAAAATCGTAAATAAGCCAATTCCAATGGTATCAAAAAGAAACATACTTTTTCGTAATTTCAGAATTTGCTGCTTGAAAAAATAAGCCACAGGTAACGCTAATCCTATAATATATAATACATTAACGTCTTTCATCCAGCCAACGGGCGTTTCGCCAATGAGTATATCTCGCAACGTTCCGCCACCGACGGCTGTCACTAATCCTAATATAAACGCGCCAACCAAATCGAACTTTTTATCAATCGCCGCCAAAATTCCACTAATCGCAAAAATGAAAGTTCCTATGATGTCTATGGTATAAATCCAGTTCATTTGTTGAATATTTTTAGGTTCTATATGATTTGAGTTGGTCATTAGTACTTTTTTCTTGATGCTCTAAACCTTATAGGTTTTAAAAACCTATAAGGTTTGATTGAAGTTTGATATAACCTATTTTTTGAAAAAATCAACCAACCTAAATCATATAGAGCCTGTTTTTATAAAAAAATACCTTGATTAATATCAATTATTTTTAGTGATATTAACCAAAGTATTCTTACTTTATTCTTAATTAGTTATTCTTTCTAATGCAAAATAACCAACTTACCAGCCGCTTTTATCGTTTCACTCTCCGTTAATTGCATATAATAAACACCATTCGGCAAATCCTCAACAGAAATAGTCATTTCGATGGCTTGACTAGATAATTCTAATGATTTAACCAATTGACCCGTTGCCGAATAAATATTGATTTGACCATCTTGAATAGACTCTCCTAAATCAATTTGAACAAAATTACTAGCTGGATTTGGAGCATAATTCAATTCCGTAATTCTCTTTTCAGAAGTACTTACTACATTAAATGGATTAGGTACAAAACGAATCCCCACAGGTCGATGGTCTGAGACTTTTGAATCATAAGCACCAAAACCGCCAACCATTTCATTTTCAATAAAAATAGTCTCAACAGAAGTGCTAGATTTATCCAATTCGTCAAACAATTCATTCGTAATTAGAATATGATCCAAATGTGATGGCCAATTAGGATAAGACCAACCAAAAGGCAATCCTTGAGCAATATCCATATCCGCAAAATAATAATTTGTACTATCATCAATAATATTCTGAAAGACGTTATTTTGAGCATTATCTGTCAAAATATCATTCAAATCGCCCGTTAAAATTACATTGTCATTTCCAAAATTATCATCCATGTAAGTCTTTAATAAGTTCATGGCACGGTAGCGTCTATCTTCTTCATCAGAGGTATTTCCTAGATTCAAAAAGCCGTCGCCACAGCATTTGTAATGATTATTAATGATAATAAAAAGTTGATTATTGAAGATAACTTCCAACACTTTTGGTGCTCTCGGAAAGGCATTCCAATAAGGCGAAGTTTCATAAATTTCGTAATAATCCTGTATTTGTACCGAGTTGGTTTTGTACAAATATGCCAATCCAGCATACCAATTTGTCTGAAAATAGGTTTCATAACCATCTAAGCTATCAACCATTTGCTTCCAAATATTGGTATCTCCGATTTCTTGACAAGCAATAATATCAGCATCCAATGCTTCAACGATTTTACGAACCGAATCTACAGTTACCGAGCCATTTTTAGGAAACCATTCGATATTCCAAGTAATGACTTCGAAGGTGGAATCTGTTCCAAAACTGAGATTTTCTAGACTTTTCTGTGCTATCAATTGAGGCATAATAGCAAATAATATAATAACAATGTATAACTTTTTCATATTGCAATATTAAATATAATATCAATTTAATGTCTTCATGAAATAACAAATTGATGATTGAAAGACAAATTTTGATTTGAATAGTTTTAGAAAAATGTTGACTAGACAAAGAAAAGCCGAATTTCTGAGGAAATTCGGCTGACCTTATATAACATTCACTTAATTCAAAACTTACTTAAAAACCAAAATCTAATCTTATTAGTGAAGAAAAATAAATAAGTTGCACCATTATACAACTTTATTTTTTTATTTAAAAGTGCTTAAAAAATTAA